>JAFLSH010000001.1 GCA_022511055.1 Prevotella sp.
GTTAAGGCTCAGTGCGTAGCTTCGTACTTCTTCTATGTTCATGTAATTGATATTGGTGTTATGTTGTTTCTGCCGTTTCCGCAGAGTTGCGGGGTGTTTAGGTGCGCATTAGTCCGAATATGCCTTGCACCATCGGTGGAAGGGGAGAACGGTAATGCGCTTATCGTCTTTTTCGATAACCGTATCTTGTTCCCATGTGATGATAAGCATGTTGTCGCACTTCAGTTCTGCGGCACATTCCATGATTGAGTCCACTTCCCGCTTGGCGGTTTTGGGAGCGGTCATGTCGTAGCAGACCTGTATCAGCTGCACAATCTGGAACTTTTCCCGCAGCACAAAGTCGGTTTCGCGGTTGTTGCGCGAATGATAGTAGAATATGTTCTCGCTGACCTTGTTCTTACGCCTGAGCAGTTCCAGAAACACAAGGTTTTCAAGCAGTCGGCCTCTGTTCTCAGAGGTTTGGAAGGCACTGGAGACCAAAAAACCGTTGTCGACAATGTAGGCTTTCTGAGGGGCTTTCTGCATCAGCTTCAGCTTGTTGTTGTAGCGTGGCAGATAGAAAAACAGGTAGGTCTGTTCCAGATAGGCGCAGAATTTCTGGAGCGTAGACTTGCTGGAGAAGCTAAGTTCTTCGGCTAATGTGGAGAAAGTGAACGGAGAGCAGAACATGCTGACCAGATAGGTGGCCAGCTGGTATAGTTCTGTCGTCTTGCGTATCTTGTAGCGCTTGGCAATGTCTTTAAGAATGATAGAGTCGAACAGCGAGTGCAGATAGCTTTCGGTTATCTCTCTGCTGTTGATGATTTCCGGGTAGCCGCCGTAGTGCATGTAGTCGCTAACTTGCAGCATGAGGGTCGCTCGCTCGTCAGGTAGGTCTTCCGCCCAGCTTGCCTGCCGATAGTTGAGGCATTCCGTCAGCGAGAACGGCAGTATCTCCATTTCAACAAACCGCCCGGTGAGTACGGTGCCCATCTCGCTCGACAGCAGTTTGGCATTGGAGCCGGTTATCAGAAGGTTATGTCCGCGGCGGTAGAGCTTTGAAACCCACAAATCCCAGTGGTCAAGATTCTGGATTTCGTCGAGCATCAAATACTCATAGCCGGGATAGACCTCCTGGAGTGCCTGCATGACCGCATCCTCGTCGAACTTTCCAAGTAGCTTCTCGTCGTCGAAATTCAGATAGGCGAAGTTCTTTTCTTTCAGCAGCAGCAGGGCAAATACGGATTTGCCAGCCCTCCGTGGGCCGGTTATCAGCTTTATCAGCGGAGATGCCATGAATGCGGAAGCCCTCTTTTGGTATTCCCGCGGTTGGTATGCTTTCTGGAGCAGGCTGTCGCGTTCTTGGCGATGCGCTAAGATGATTGATTTCATGCTTTTTTGTGCAGTTTTTTTTGTTTGTACTGGACAAAATTAGCAAAATTTGTCCAGTATACCAAATATTTTGGCCAAAATTTATCGTTTTCGGGTGAATCTGCTATGATAAACTATGGGTTTTGCCCAAAAGCGGCGGTGCTTTATGGGCAGGAAGCATGGTAGCGCACCAGCTCAGGCAGCGGCGAGCGCTCGATGCGCCCCAACGGCCGCCCGCTGCGGCTCAGGGCCTCGGCCAGCTCGGCGCGGAAGTGGTAGGCTATGCTGCCAACGGCTGAGACAGGCAGGTCTTCACTGCCGTATGGCACCAGGTTGCGGTCAACAAACTGTAGGAAACTGTCGATAACCAACTGTCGCACAGCGTCTACGTGCAGGTGGGCATGAATGAACGGGGCAAGTGAGGCCAGCCAGCGGTTGGCCAGCGGCTGGCGGTAGACCCGGCTGATGATGTCGCCCTCGCTCATCTGAAGGCTGTCGAGCAGTTCGCCGCGCAGGGGTGCAGGCAGGCGGCCTTTCAGCACGGCGTTCAGGAAACGGGCACCCAGCACTGCGCCGGAGCCCTCGTCGCCAAGGATATAGCCCAGTGGCGGTGTGTTCATGACAATGCGGGTGCCGTCGTAAAGACAGGAGTTGGAGCCTGTGCCGAGAATGCAGGCGATGCCACGGCCGCGGCCGCAAAGGGCGCGGGCCGCACCGAGCAGGTCGCCCTCTGTCTCAACGGCATGGCATTGGGGAAAGGTCTGCCGGAAAAGGCGCTGCATGCGCTCTTGCAGCTCTGGCCGCAGGCCGCTGCCATAGAAGTGAATGGCGGTGGCGGCAGAGACATCGAGGCGGGGGCGAAGCTCCTCGTTGAGAATGGCGGAAATGGCCTGGTCGTCTTGGTGAAACGGGTTGATGCCCTGGGTCTTGCAGGTAGCCACTACCTGCCCGTCGGCATCGACCAGACACCAGTCGGTTTTTGTGCTTCCGCTGTCGGCTATCAGTTTCATGGCACAAAGGTACAAAATATTTTTCTGATTCCTTCGTTCTTTATTGTAAATAATTTATTATCTTTGCACGCAAAATCAAGAAGCTGAAATGAAGAAAGCACTTTTCGTACTGATAACTCTGACTTTTTGTGCGCTCCACGCCCATGCGGTGCTGAAGGAGAAAGACTTGGAACAGACACTTGGCATATTGCGCAAGGAGCTGACTACCAGCTACAACGAGCAGAACACCGAGGCCGAGCTGCGGCAGCAGCAGAACTCGGTCGTCATCCGCCAGCTGATGGAGACCATGAAGCGGTCGAACCAGAACGCGCTGATGCTCTACTCGCAGAAGGTCGACTACGTGTTCGACCTGACCTATGCCTGCCATGAGGCCACGGAGCAGTATCAGCAGTTCCACCGCCAGCAGCTGCCCTTCAGGCAGTATATCGAAAAGACGGGCTATGAAGTGGCAAAGTATGACAGCCTGATAAACAGCCTGGAGTCCATGCCCGTGAACATGCTGTCGCAGCAGGCGCGCATAGACCGCAGTGTCTGTCTGGCGCTGGCGACAAACATCAGGAACACGCTCATGGAGAACAGTCAGCAGATGACTGACTACATGCACTACTATGCCAACACCGAGCAGCGGCTGCGCTCGCTGAACGACTATGCGCTGAAGCGCTATAACGACATACAGACCAGCATCTTCCGCAATGGCGGCGCGGACTTCTACACCATTGTCTGCAACCTGCGGCAGTACTGGGATTCGGCATGGGAAGTGATGGGGAAGAAATACAAGCTGACCGGCAATGAGAGTGTGGAAAACATGTCGCAGTGGTCGCTCGGCTGGATTTTAGGGCTTTTTCTCGTCATGATGGTTTACGCGCTGGCGGCCGTGCTGCTGAATCAGTTGGTGTTCCGCTTCCTGATGCCCCGGCGGCTCAAGACTGAGGACTTCATGAAGAAGCGCTCGGCCATCATCATGGCCACCACCACCATCACGTTTGCCCTGATTATGGGCATCATGACCAACACGTCAGGCCAGAACTTCCTGGTCATGGCCTCGAACTTGCTCGTGGAGTTTGCGTGGCTGATGAGTGTCATCCTGGTGTCGCTGCTGCTGCGCGTGGGGGCAGACCAGCTGAACAATGCGTTCCGCATCTATGCGCCGCTGCTCATTGTCACCTTCATCGTCATTGCCTTCCGCATAGCGCTGATACCCTCGGAGATGGTAAACCTGGTGTTCCCGATGGTGCTGCTGGCCTGCACCGCCTGGCAATGGCTGTCTGTGCGCAGGCACAAACAGTCGATACCGCGGTCAGACATGGTCTATACCTACATCTCGCTGCTGGTGTTCTTTGTGTCGCTGGGCTGCTCGTGGATAGGCTACACGCTGCTCTCGGTGCAGCTGCTGATTTGGTGGACTATGCAGCTGACCTGCATACTGACCATTACCTGTCTGTCGACCTACGTACACGCCTACGGTGACCGCCACGGTCTGGCAAAGGCGCCCATCACCAAGTCGTGGCTCTACTTGCTGCTCTACCGCGTGGTGTTGCCGATACTGGGTGTGCTTTCGGTGATGGTGAGCATCTACTGGGCGGCCAGCGTGTTCAACCTGACCGACCTGTGCTGGCGGCTCTTCAACGCCAACTTCGTAGACCAGAAGAACTTGCAGCTGTCTATCATGAAACTCACGGTGGTCGTCTGCCTGTGGTTTCTGTTCAGGTATGTCGTGCAGACCGTGCTGGCACTGATGCGCCAGCACTACGAGATTAGTGACCCGTCGACCGCTGCCTCAAAGGAAGTGATGGGGCGCAATGTCATTCAGGTGCTGGTCTGGGGCATCTGGCTGCTCATCTCGCTGTCTATCCTCAACATCTCCGTGGCCTGGCTGCTCGCCATTTCCGGCGGCCTGTCGACAGGTATCGGCTTTGCATCGAAGGATATCATCGAAAACATCTACTACGGTGCCTCGCTCATGGCAGGGCGCATCAAGGTGGGCGACTGGATACAGGTAGACGGTACTATGGGCAAGGTGGCATCCATCAGCTACACCTCGACCATCATAGAGTCGTTGTACGGTGAAGTGATAACATTCCAGAACTCGCAGCTGTTCGCAAAGAATTACAAAAACCTGACCAAAAACCATGGCTATGTGCTGGCGGTGGTGCCTTTCGGCGTGGCTTACGGCTCTAACTTGAGGCAGGTGACAGAACTGGTGGAACAGGCTGTAGGCCAGCTGCGCCACCAGTGGATGGACCATTCGAAGGCGGTGAAGGCCGTGGTGTCTGAAATGGCTGACTCCAGCATTAACTTCAACCTTTTTGTGTGGGTTGAGGCACCCAAGAGGTCGCATGTCGTCAGTGATGTGCTGAAATGCGTTTACGAGACACTGGGTCAGAACAATATTTCGATTCCGTTCCCGCAGCGCGATGTGCATATTATAAAAGAAACGTAATATTTTCATGGAAAAGTTGGCAGATTGCACAAAAAAACGTATCTTTGCAAAATGAATTTGAATGATATGACGATTATAGCAGGCCCTTGCGTTATTGAATCAGCTGAGTTGCTGGATATTGTAGCGACTGAGTTGGTGCGTATCAATGCGCTTTTGGGAACGGATATCATTTTCAAAGCCTCGTTTGACAAGGCCAACCGAACATCCGTGCGGTCGTTCCGCGGCCCGGGCATTGACCGGGGGCTGCAGATGCTGAATGATGTGAAGGAGAAGCACGGCCTGCGGGTGCTAACCGACATTCACGAGGCGTGGCAGGCGGAGCCGGCAGGGCAGGTCTGCGATATATTGCAGATACCTGCGTTTCTCTGTCGGCAGACAGATTTGTTAGTGGCAGCGGCCCGCACTGGGCGGACTGTAAACATCAAGAAGGCGCAGTTCCTGTCGGGGCAAGACATGAAATATCCTGTGGAGAAGGCCCGCGAGGCGGGAGCTAAGGATGTCTGGCTGACAGAGCGCGGCAACATGATGGGATATAACAACCTGGTGGTGGACTTCCGTAACATCAGCGATATGCTGCAAATCGTGCCAACGGTCATCATGGACTGTACGCACTCCGTGCAACGCCCGGGCGGCAGTGACGGAAAGACGGGGGGAGACCGCCGCTTCGTGCCGTCAATGGCGCTGGCCGCAAAGGCTTTCGGCGCTACGGGCTGGTTCTTTGAGGTGCATCCCACGCCTGACCAGGGATTGAGCGATGCGGCAAACATGCTGGAACTTGATAAGTTAGAAGAGCTTGTAAAACGACTGTTAAAGGAATGACAGCGAGAGAGTACGCCATACAGTGCATCAGAGATGAGGCCGAGGCCGTGAGAAGCCTTGCCGACAAGATTGATGAGAGCTTTGATAAGGCTGTCAACACGATACTTGCCTGCAAGGGAAAGGTCATTGTTACGGGCGTTGGGAAAAGCGGGCATATTGGTGCCAAGATTGCCGCCACGCTGTCGTCTACAGGCACACCTTCGTTCTTCATCAACCCGCTGGATGTCTTCCACGGCGATTTGGGGGTTATGACCCCTGAAGATGTTGTGCTGGCCATCAGTAATTCGGGGCAGACAGACGAGCTGTTGCGCTTCATTCCCATGCTGCTGCATATGAACATACCCATTATCGGCATGAGTGGCCACCCGAATTCGCTGCTCGCAAAGTATTCGACCTGTTTCCTGAATGTCGGGGTCGACAAAGAGGCGTGTCCGCTGAACTTGGCACCCACCAGTTCGACAATGGCACAGCTGGCAATGGGAGATGCCTTGGCGATAGCCTTGATGAAGGCACGGCACTTCAAATCGAAGGATTTTGCGCAGTTCCATCCCGGCGGCGAGCTGGGAAAGCGGTTGCTGACTACCGCCAGCGACATCATGCGCACGGAAAACATCCCTTTCATCTCGCCGGATATGCACCTGGGCGATGCCATTATGGAAGTTAGCAAAGGGCAGTTGGGATTGGGAATAGCGGAAGTCGGCGGGCGCATGGTAGGGCTGATAACCAACGGCGATATACGCCGCGCCATGGAACGCTGGCAGGCAGACTTCTTCAACCACGTTGTCAGTGATATCATGACAACGCACCCGCAGACCGTGAAGCCTGAGACAAAGGTGAGCGAAGTGCAGAAAATCATCAAGAAACACAAAGTCCACTCCGTGCCCGTAGTTGATGAGAATAATTGTGTACTTGGTATCATTGACCAGTATCTGAGTTTAATTTAGAATAAAGAGAATAACAAACAATACTCATGATGAAGAAATTGTTCATTGCATCATTGCTGTTGATACTGCCCATGGCCGTAACAGCTGTTTATCTTTTCAAAACACTTGATGCCAGGCGTGGCCTGACCAGTAGCCAGGTTAACTGCATTCTCAAGGACTCAAGGGGCTATATGTGGTTTGGTACGCCGGCCGGCCTGTACCGCTATGATGGCTACACCTTCAAGAACTTCCAATGCGACTCCCAAGACGGCTCTTCGCTGCCTGACAGCTACATCAACTCCATCCAAGAGGCACTTGATGGTAATCTCTGGGTTCGCACCCCGTCAGGCTATTGCCTGTATAACCCGCAGACAGAGAGCTTTGAACGTGATATGAAGCTCGTGTTCTCGCGAATGGGAATAGAGCGAGTGCCTGCCATTGTCTATATCGACAAGCACAAGAATCTTTGGGGCTATATTCCGAACAAGGGTGTTCTCTGCTATAACATGCAGCAACAGCTGCTATATGAGTTTGGTTATACAGATGATGCACATGGTGTGCCGCAGGGAAATATCTGCTCCATCTCTGAGTGCCGTGATGGTGCGCTGATTGTCTATGATGATGGGCGCATTGTCTGTTGTGATGTTATGCACCAGCAGCACACGGTGTGGGCCACCAGCGAGATTGCTGCGCGTAAGTTGCGCCGTTCCAGTTCGTTGCGGGCATTTGCCGACCAGATGGATAACATCTGGCTCTACGGTCAGGGTACTCTTTTCGTGTATAACAAAAGCGCCAATAGCTGGAATACGGACTTTGGCAACAGGCTTGGGCTCACTGGCGTTGGCGTAGACAATGCTATAAACGGCATGGGCAGCGATAAGAGCGGAAACATTTGGATTGGCTCTGACCGTTTGGGGCTTTTGCGCATGAATGCTACCACCTATGAGATGGAATCCGTTTGGGCGCGTAGCATCAATGATGTGCGGAAAAATGATGATGGTATTCGTGTTCAGAGTCTGTATATTGATGACACGGATTTGATTTGGGTTGGCACGGAAAAGTCGGGTGTGGCTTATTCCGGCAAGAGCATCTACCGTTTCCAGTCAAATCTTATCGGAGATGTAACGGCCATAGCCCAGGATGCCAATGGGCGGGTCTGGTATGGAACGAGCGATAAGGGATTGCTTGATTATAATGGAGAGCTGGCCAGCCTGAAAGTGTCTTGCATCACTTCTGCTCCTGATGGCAGCCTGTGGGTTGGCTCAAAGCAAAATGGTCTTACGCGCATCAAAGATGGCGCTACCCATGTCTACTCCTTGGCAAAAGACAGCCTGAAAACTCTGATTGATGACCATGTCAATGCCCTTTGCACAGACAAGGTTGGTAATCTCTGGATAGCCACCAGTGGTGGTCTGCAAGTCTATAACCACCGCATGAACACCTTCTCAACCTATACCCGCGAGAATGGAAAGTTGCAGACAAACAATATTACTGCACTGTTCTATGGCACGGATAACAAGCTGCTTATCGGTACGGGCGAAGGACTGTCTATCATGGATCTTACAACTACTGAGATAAAGCACCTGACAGGCAACTCCACCCACATGAAGCCTTTCACCAACAACTACGTTACGCAAGTCTATGAAGATTCGCGTGGACTTATCTGGGTGGGTACTCGCGAAGGTCTGAATATTCTGTATCCGCAGAATGACACTCTGAAGTATTTGACTGAGAAACAAGGACTTTGCAACAACAATATTTGCGGTATCACTGAAGATAAGAAGCATAATATGTGGGTGACCACCAGCAATGGCGTAAGTCGCATTGTGGTGCAGCGTAATCAAGAGGAGTCATATAGCTATGGCCTGTATAACTATGACACTACTGATGGTCTTCAGTCAAACGAGTTCAATCCTGGTGCCATTTTGACAAAAACTGATGGAAATGTGCTTTTAGGTGGACTGCGCGGTGTGAACTGGACCAGCCAAGAGGTGAACTCTGACACGGAAACACTGCCCAAAGTGATGCTGACCCAGCTGTTCTTTGGCGAGCAAGAAGTGCTGACGGGGCATGAGTATGATGGTATTGTGCCGCTGCCGCAGGCTTTGAACGAGACCAACAAGATTGCATTGAAAAACAGCCAGAACACCTTTACCATCAAGTTTGCCGCTGGTAACTACAACCAGAGTGAACGCCTGCAATTCATGTATTGGATGGAAGGATTGGATAGTGACTGGCGTAACGGCGATGCATTGAGCCATGGCGTAACCTTCCATGACTTGTCAAGCGGCAACTACGTGCTGCATGTCAAGGCCATCAGTGCAGAGGGCGCAGTCAGTAACCAAGAGCGGACACTTGAAATCCATATTGACCGCCCCTGGTATCTGTCGTGGTGGATGATTTTCATCTATGCCAGCCTTATCATTGTCATTCTTTACATTTGGAAGATAGGCATCAATCAGGCCAAGGAAATCAAGAACCGCAAAGGCGCTGTTATCATGGAGCTGAAACGCCAGCGTGAGGAAATCAAGTCTACCGCAGACGATTTGCGGCAGCCAATGTCTCGCATGGCCGGTATTATTGGCAATCTGTCTGAGAAGGAAAAGTCTTTGGAAGAGCGCGAGCAGCTTAATGCCCTGCATTCCCAGATGTTGCAAATCATTACCCGCGTGAGCGACATGCAGATGGCACTGGAACACCCGGAGGAGAAGGCCAAGGCAGCAGTACATAAGCGCTATGAGTTGAACGCCAAGGGTGAACTGGAACTGCCAGAGGCTGTGAACGAGACACTGACCTCTGAATTCCGGCCTCGCCAGAACGTTGACATGCCAACTGCGAAGTTTGTGGTTATCTTCATTGATGATAACGAAGACTTCCTCAAGTTCACCAGCGCGCGCCTGCGCAATGTCTACAATCTGCATGTCTACAACAACATTATCAAGGCGGCAGAAGACCTTGAGACCTTGCATGCCGATGTGGTTGTGTGTAAGCAAGAGATGAAGGGCATGACCGGCAGTGAGCTGTGCAACAAGATGAAGATGAATCCTGCCACAGACAAGGCCAAGTTCGTGCTGATGACTGACGGCAACTTGACACCGCAGGATATGAAGGCCATGAACATCTCCCTCTCTGCTGATGACTATTTGGCTAAGCCGTTTAACATGCAGGAAGCTGTCATGCGGTTTAACAGATTGTTGGGTCTTGGCTTCGTTGATATTGACAATAATCTTATCGAAGGCTCAGAGACACGCCTGTTGGAAAGCCACAATTCCAGCATGACAACGGCCACGGAAAGCATTGACCTGGGCGACTATGCTGCAGCTGGCTCCAATGAAAACGCGGCTTCCGCTGATGATGAGATGAGAATTGTGGAAACAAAGATACGGAGTAATAATCAACTGGTCAGACAAACTGCCCACTTCACCAGACCCGATGCGGAAACTGCGCCGGAAGGTGAGGAACAGTCAGACTATTTCAGCGAGTATTCTATGGCAGACTCAATGGATAGGCAGCTGCTGAAGAACATAGAGCAGTACGTTCTGCAAAACATGAGCCACGGCCAGATAAGTCTGGGCGAAATGGCGACCGCCATGGGCATGGGGCGTGTGCCGTTCTTCCATAAGATTCGGAACATTACGGGCAAGACGCCTGCGGAACTGGTGCGTGACTTGCGCCTGAAGCATGCTTGCATTTTGTTGAAACGTACCAATATCAACATGAGCGAGCTGGCTACCAACGTAGGATTCATGACTGGCGAGAACTTCATCACTGTGTTCAGGGAAAAGTTCGGATTATCGCCGCTCGAATACAGGCTTAAACACCGTAAAGCATGAAAGCTGGACAACATTTGTGGGCGAGAACGACCTTATTAGTCGTTCTCGCCTGTATATCTACGACACTCAAAGCCCAGTCCAGCGACTCCCTTATCTTGGAGAGCTTGCGCAGCGAAGGATTCCATTTCACCGCCGGCAACCATGTTCGGCTGCTCATGTCTGGGCAGGAGAAATTCGATGATATGTTTGAGAGTATTCGGCAGGCTCGCCACAGCATTCATCTTGAGTATTTCAATTTCCGAAACGACAGCATTGCTTCTGCCCTTTTTGACTTGCTCCGCATGAAGCGGCAGGAAGGCGTGGAAGTCCGCACGCTCTTTGACGGTTTCGGAAACGACTCGAATAATCAGCCATTGCAGAAGAAACACATCAAAGCCCTGCGTGAAGATGGCATTGATATCCATGAGTTTGACCCCATTCGTTTTCCATGGGTAAACCACATCTGGCCCCGTGACCACCGTAAGATTGTGGTCATTGATGGCTGCATAGCCTACACGGGAGGTATGAATGTAGCCGACTACTACATAGAAGGCACGGAGCAAGTGGGTGAGTGGCGGGATATGCACTGCCGCATTGAAGGCCCTGCCGTTAATGACCTTCAGGACATCTTCTGCCATATATGGAAGAAAACCACCGGCGAAACCATTGACGGCCCGCAGTATTTCGGTGGCAGCCCTGTGGGAAATCAGGTTGTTGGCATTGTCAACCGCGAGCCGGGCACAGTCTACACCCCGGAAGGCTCGCTGCTGGGGCGGCATAACGCCATGCGCCAGCTGTATATCACGGCGATAGACAATGCCCGGGATTCCCTGAAGCTCATCAATCCTTATTTCACGTTGGTGCCTTCTGTCACCAAGGCGCTGAAAAGAGCCATTCGCCGCGGGGTAAAGGTAGAAATCATGGTGTCTGCAAAGAGTGACATTCCGTTGACACCTGATGTGGTCTACTATAATGCCCATCGCCTGATGAAGCGTGGCGCTGATGTCTGGCTCTACGAGCCCGGCTTTCACCACTCCAAGATTATGATGGTCGATGGGCGGCTTTGTACGGTTGGGTCAGCAAACTTAGATGCCCGTAGTCTGCGTTTCGACTATGAGGAGAATGCCGTTATCAGCAGCCCGGCAGTCACTCAGCAGCTTGACTCCCTGTTTAATGCTGACAAGCAGAAGAGTTTCTATCTGACCCCTCAGACATGGCGGGAGTTCCGCTCGCCTTGGAAACGTTTTGTTGGCTGGGCTGGCCATCTGCTTCAGCCCTGGCTTTGAGCATCCGTTGACCATCGAAGAGAAAACAAGGGAAAGATATGAGAAACAAGACCATTTCCATCATGAAAGCGCTGGCCATTATTCTGATGGTTATCGGCCATGCTGACAGCCCCAGCCGGCTGACGGCGTTTCTCTATGAGTTCCACATGCCGCTGTTCTTTGTCTGTGCCGGTTTCTTTTTCTCTCTTAGATATCTCAGTCAGGAAGCCACTTTTGTCAAGCGCCGCTTCAAGGGACTTTATCTTCCGTTCCTGAAGTGGTCTGTGTTTTTCTTGCTGATTCATAACCTGATGTTTGACATTGGTCTGCTCAATGAGCGCTATGGCAACTGGAGTGGCGGGGTTACTCATCCGTACACCTGGCATCAGGCGCAGCAGCGGCTGTGGAACATAGTAACGGCCATGGGCGGCTACGATGAGTTCCTTTGTGGCGCTTTCTGGTTTTTCCGCGCTTTGTTGGTGGCCAGCATCAGCTGGTTAGTGGTCTACAAGTTGGCCGACTGGGCTGCAGGCAAGATGGCTTCCCGCAGAAAGCTGCCTTGCCAGACATTGCTCACCACTTTGCTGTGCTGTCTCTTCTTTCTGTTCCTTGCCGGATGGAAGACCTATGCGGGGCTGCGCATTGTCAACTTGGTACAGGGCGGCTATCGCGACCTTATGGGCGCTTTCTTCTTTGGTTGTGGTTTCCTGTTCCGCCAGTTGCGCCCCCTCTATCGCCCCCGCTGGTGGAATACGTTGCTGTTTGCAGCTGTTGTAGCCTGGTTTTCAGTCTATGCCACGGCCAACATGAACTGGAAATCCACCTTCGACCAGTTTTTGTGGCTGCCCATTCCAGCCTTGTGCGGTTGCTTGATGACCTATAACATAGCCTCTTTTCTTGAGCGCCGGCCAGGCCCGCTTCGCAGTTTCCTGTGCTTCTGTGGCGACAACACCTTGCCGATTTTTGTCTTCCATATCATCAGCTTCAAGTTGGTGAGTGCCTTGAAAATCATGTACTATGGCATGGATTGGCAGCAAATAGGCTGCCACATGGTCATTCACGACCATGCCCACGAGGATTATTTCTGGATTTTATATACCATTGTGGGTGTTGGCCTGCCCTTGCTCTGCACTTGGTGCTGGCAACGAATATCCCAGTCCAGAAAGCTGCGCGTGAAGGAATTCTAAGCCTTACGGTATTTGGAGCTTGCGATGGTTTTCAGACACTCTCCAGCAAGTCAGTCATAAGCCATATTTCCACATCATTGATGCCGTTGCTTGTTAGCAGTTCATAGCTGTTGTCAAAGAACTCCCTGACAGGGTCAAACTCGCCTTTCTGCGAATCGGCATAGGTCTTGAACATGTCGGCAGCCTTTTCAATGTCATGCTTCAGCCAAAGGCAGTAGCCGTAGTTCAGCCAGTCTATCGCTTCGTGGTCTTTGTAGCTCACCAGTCTGGCATACATCTTTTCCGCCTGTTCCAGCTTGCCTGCCCCCACCAATGCCCATGCCAGCACGTGCATGACCTGCTGGTTTTCGGCGTGGTTGTAGTGCAGTTCATAGAGAGGCTCGACCACTTCTTCATAGCAGGCTTCTTGAATCTTGCAAATAGCCCAGTTCACCAGGTATTTGTTCTTGTCGCCGTGCATCTCGTAGAGCCGTTTGTAGGTCTCTGCCGCCTTGTCAAAATGCCCAGACTTGGTTTCGCACTTGGCATATAGCGCCAATGCCTGCTCGTTCCCAGGCTCTCTTTCCAGAACTTCCTCTAATTCACTCTTGGCAGCCTCATGGGCCTTGAGCTTGATTTTTGTCTTGGCACTTAACATCTGAAGCTCCACATTGCCTGCCACCGTGCAATACGACAATACCGCCTCTGCTTCCTCATACATCTTTTGCCTGAAAAAGAACTTGGCCATGCTCCCAAGGTCGGCAGCCACGCCGCTGGAAAGGCAGATGGGCGACTTTAATATGAAGCTGCAGTTTTCCTTTTCGTCAAATGGGCTCAGGAAGTCATTGCGCTGTGGCAGCAGCTTGAAGAAACGGTAGAGCGACTGCAAGTAAATGCGCCTCAGATATTCCGGGCGCTGCTTGTCTTCATCGTTCAGCTCCACCTCAGCCATGCGGGCCTCGCCTCTTTCCATCATCTCGATGAAGTTTGCCGGCAGCTTGTCGACAACATGGCCAAAGGCCAGCGCCAGCGAGTATTTGTCACTGTCACAGAAGGGGCCCGTGTTCATCAGCATTTTTAACGTCTTGGCCACCTTGCTTTTCTGCCATATATGTTCCACTCCTGGGTGCTGTTCATAGAATGGCATGAGCCAGTTACATGTATCGTAGAAGAACGGGAAACGCTTCATCTGGGCAAATCCGCCGAAATAGATGTCTGCCCCTGTTCGCTGCATCTCTGCCATGCGGCTCATGGCGGCTTCCATCCGTTCCATTCGGCGTTCCGACTCCTCTGGCCGCAGAATATTCTCCAGCGGGTCTTCTTCAGTCTCCTCTATCCCGTCTCTGGTAACGCGCAAGTGGTTGCCTTTCATCAGTTCCGGGATAATTTCATCATGCATCACCCGCGTGTCATCCTCAGTCTTCAGGCAGAACACCAGCTGTTTTTGCAGCTCGATGATTTCCTCTCTGTTTCGCTTGATGGCCAGCAGGTGCTTGACCGCTTCATTTTGTTCTGTGAAAATCTCTGACACGCATGGCTTGAGCCCAAACACCCAGCCCACCAGGGCGCGCTGCCGGACAGCCTCATCTCTTGACTGGTTGTAGACAATCATGAGCAGCAGCAGCTTGTTGATGTCATAGGCTTGCAGCAGTGACAGTGTTATTGCGCTGACTATCAGCTGCTGGTCAATGGTGTCAATCGTTGGCGACAGCAGTATCTGCCTGAAACCCTCGGCTTTACCATCGTTCCATAGTTTTGAGGTAACGATGTAGTTGAACGTGTCGCGCATGACTTCATAATGCTCCTGGTACAGCCGTTTCCGCTGTTCATCTTGCTTGTTTGCCGGCTCCAGTTCCAGCATGGCCACGTTGCTTACGAAGTTTTCCAGGTCTTGGCGCAAGAGCGAGACCGACCAGTCTTTGCGGTGGCTGCGGGCATAGGAGCGCATGCTGCTCAGCGATGCCGTATTGCGGACACGGTAGTGGATGCTGATGTTGGTGGCCAGCTGGAAAGCCTGTCTGACAAGCCTTTTGTAGACATCAGTGCGCTGTGGGTCTGCGAAGCCCCGCTGCCAGTAGTCTTTCATCAGCTTGTAGTCAGCCATGATTATCTGTAGCTGCTCTGAAGCTGAGGGGTGCGGGTAGGTCAGCAGGTAGTTCTCCAGTCCTTCAAGCCCCTTCTTCAGATTATCTTGCAGCAGGCACTCCATGATGCCTTCCAGAATTTCTTGTCTTATCATAAAAATTGACCAATTTAGTTTACTGTTAGGGTGGTTGCGGCTTTATTTGTCCTTCAGCCATTGCGCGGCCCTGTCTATGTCATGCTGCCGTGGCGGTTGCGCATGCGGGAATTTCAGCTGTGGCAGCGAATCGACCACGGCCGGTTTCAGGCTCAGGTATTTCTCTATTAACCCCCGGTAGGCCGGCAACCCCTTGTCGTTCAGCGAGTCGCATGCCTGGTTGTAAGCCTTGACCATCAGGTCAAGCTGCTCTTGCCGCTTTTCGTTGGCCAGTGGGCGCTCGCACGCCACGATAACGCCCAGCTGCAAATCCATCTGCCTGGTGTCCATCAGCACCCGGTGCTTTGCCACGCGTGCCGCCGTGGCTTGCGGCTCAGTCATGAAAAGCGCATCCATGGTGTTCGTTTGCAGCATCTGCAACCTGACCAGCACATCGTTAATCTGCACGCGGAACACCCGTTCTGTCTTTAGCTTGGCCGAGTCTACCAGCGCATCGCTCAGCAAGTCAGTGGCCGAATAGCGTGTCATGGCCACCATCTTGTCATCTAAGTCTTTCAGCTGCCGCAGGCGCGCCTGCCGCCTGGTTATCAGCTGCCAGTAGGTGTTGGTGGCGGCGATATAGCGCAGCGGCGTTCCCTGCTTCTGCAGTCGTTCTGCCCTTACCAGGTCGGTAATGCTCACTTCCACGCGCCCCCGCTGCATGGCCGTGTCGCAGTCCATCTGTGCCGTGAAGAATTTAAGCCTTACGTTCACGCCTAACTGGTCGAAGATGCCCCGCTCTTGCGCAACGTAGAAGGGCATGCAGTCGAGTGTTGGCATGACGGCAATCTTCAGTGCCGCTGAATCCTCGCGCCACAGCTTTTTCTGTTGGGCGCGTGTCTGCCGCTTGGTTTCTTGGTAGCTCTGACCGCATGCTGCCATCAGCAGCACGGCCATCAGGATGAATGGGAAACGTTTCATTGAGTGCAAAATTACGAAAAAAACTTGTAACAACGAAAACTTTTTAGTAATTTTGTGGCAATTATGGCAAAAGACAAAGTTCAGTATGTCTGCTCCAACTGCGGACAAGAGTCGCCCAAGTGGATTGGCAAGTGCCCTGCCTGTGGCCAGTGGAACACCTTCAAGGAGATTCGTGTGGCTGACACCCGCCAGCCTGCGGCTGCCCATGCCGCCGCTGTGGCCGGCCATGCGCTTCGCCAGTCAAAGCCTCTCAGGCTGAGTGAGATATCTTCAAAAGACGACCCCCGCATAGACCTCTATGACGCAGAGCTGAATCGTGTGCTTGGCGGCGGTCTTGTGCCCGGCTCGTTGGTGCTTTTGGGCGGAGAGCCGGGCATAGGCAAGTCTACCCTGTCACTACAGACAGCGCTTCAGCTGACTGACCGCCGCGTGCTGTATATCAGCGGCGAGGAAAGCGCCCATCAGCTGAAGATGCGCGCCGAGCGGCTCATGGAAGGGCAGGGGAGCAGGGATGCCTCCGCCCTTCTCATTCTCTGCGACAACAGTCTGGAGTCCATCTTTGACCACATTCGCGACATCCGCCCGGAGCTGGTTATCATTGACTCCATTCAGACTATCATGACCGAGAACGTAGACTCTTCTGCCGGCTCCATCGCTCAGGTTCGCGAGTGTGCTTCGGCCCTGCTGCGCTTCGCCAAGACTTCCGGCGTGCCTGTCATTCTGATTGGCCATATCACCAAGGAGGGCACTTTGGCCGGCCCCAAGATTCTGGAGCATATTGTCGACACGGTTATCCAGTTCGAGGGCGACCAGCACCATCTCTACCGTATTCTCCGCTCCATTAAAAACCGCTTTGGCTCCACCTCTGAGTTAGGCATCTATGAGATGCAGCAGACGGGGCTCCGGCAGGTGGCCAATCCCTCTGAGTTGCTGCTTACCCAAGACCGCGATGGGCTGTCTGGTGTGGCTATCTCATCAGCCATAGAGGGTGCGCGGCCGTTCCTTGTTGAGACACAGGCACTTGTTGCCAGTGCCGCCTATGGCACTCCGCAGCGGCAAGCCACTGGCTTCGACCAGCGGCGGCTCAATATGCTGTTGGCTGTGCTTGAGCGCCGTGTCGGCTTCAAGCTCATGCAGAAAGACGTGTTCCTTAACATTGCCGGCGGACTGCGCGTGACCGATTTGGCCATGGACCTCTCGGTCATTGCCGCTGTTCTCTCGTCTAATGTCGACACGCCCATTGATGCAGGCTGGTGTCTCTGCGGCGAAGTGGGACTGAGTGGCGAGGTGCGCCCCGTGGCACGGATAGAGCAGCGCATCGGCGAGGCACAGAAGCTCGGCTTCACCGACCTGATTCTGCCTTACCATAATTTCCAGGGGCTTGACCGGCGCCGCTTCCCCAACATCAATCTCCACCCGGTGCGTAAGGTTGAGGAAGCCCTGCGGGCGCTGTTCGGCTAAGAGCCTCAAAAAAAACGGTTTACGCGTTTTCGTAAACCGTTGTGTCTTCGATGCCCGCCTCGGCCAGCGCTTCCCGGCGTTCAACGCAGGTGCCGCACTTGCCGCAGTGGTGCTGACCGCCGCGGTAGCACGACCAGGTCTCAGCATAGTTGATGCCCAGCTCGCGCCCGCGCGCCGCAATCTGCCCTTTGGTCAAATGGGTGAAGGGGCAAACCAGGGTGATGCCTGGATAAGTGCCTGTCTCGGCGGCACGGCTCATGGCCTCGACAAACTCCGGGCGGCAATCGGGATAGATGGTGTGGTCTCCCCCGTGATTGGCCATCATGACGTGCTTCAGCCCGCGGCTCTCCGCCATGCCGATGGCCACGCTGAGCATGATGCCGTTGCGGAAGGGAACGACCGTAGAGCGCATGTTCTCATCGGCATAGTGGCCTTCGGGAATCGCCTGGTCGCCTTGCAGCAGCGAACTCTGGAAGTAGCGGTGCATGAAGTCGAGCGGAATGACAATGTGTTCGATGCCCAACCGCTGGCAGTGCAGCCGGGCGAAGGCAATCTCACGGGCATTGTGGTTTGACCCGTAGTTGAACGACAAGGCCAGCGCGATGCGCTCGCGCTGGTCATAGAGGAGGGTCGTGGAGTCCATGCCCCCACTCAGAATCAGAATAGAATCTTTATCCATAGGAAACGGCTCAATGCGGGAAACGCCCGCCTGCTCTCTTATTTGGCGGCGATGACCTCTATCTCGACCAGCGCCCCCTTGGGCAAGTCGCGCACGGCAAAGGCGCTGCGTGCGGGGAACGGCGCTGCGAACAGCTCGGCATAGACCTCATTCATCGGGCCGAAGTTCTGAATGTCAGACAGCAGCACCGTGGTCTTGACCACGTTGCACAAATCCAGCCCCGCTTCGCGCAGTATGGCCTGCGCGTTGAGCAGCGACTGGCGGGTCTGCGCCTTGATGTCTGCCGGCATCTCGCCTGTCTCCGGGTTGATGGGCAGCTGCCCACTACAGTAAACGAAGCCCCCCGCCTCGATGGCCTGACTGTATGGGCCGATGGCTGCCGGAGCATTGTTGGTTGCAATTTGTTTCATTTTCTTTTCGGTATTGACCATTGTACTTTGTGGCTGCAAAGTTACAAAGAATCGCTGTAACAATCCGCAGGCGGCAACATTTTTTAACGAAGATTTCTGCGATGCCCCGCAAATGCGCGTGGCAGCATGCGCCGCTGGAATGTGGTTGGCAATCGGCTGTTTTTGCAAACTCCGCCTTACATTATAATAGCGAGTTCGCAAAAAAGTTTTAAATTATCGGCAGACAGTGTTCGTTTTTCAATAAAATATTGTAATTTTGTGCCTAAATTTGAAAATAGGAACGAAAAAATAAAAATTGTAATTACAACTATGACAATCAACGAATTCAATTTTGCCGGTAAGAAGGCAATCGTGCGCGTTGACTTCAACGTGCCCCTGGATGAGAATGGTAAGATTACTGACGACACCCGCATCCGCGGTGCCCTGCCCACGCTCAAGAAGATTCTGGCAGACGGTGGTGCAACCATCATTATGTCGCACATGGGCAAGCCCAAAGGCAAGGTGAATCCGAAGCTGTCGCTCGGCCAGATTCGCGAGGCTGTGGAGAAGGCACTTGGCGTGCCCGTTAGCTTTGCTGCCGACTGCGCCAAGGCTGCCGATGCTGCCAAGGCTCTGAAGATGGGCGAGGCCCTGTTGCTGGAGAATCTGCGCTACTATCCCGAAGAGGAGGGCAAGCCTGTTGGCGTAGAGAAGGGTACTCCCGAATATGACGAGGCCAAGAAGGCCATGAAGACCAGCCAGAAGGAGTTTGCCAAGACACTGGCCTCATACGCTGACGTATATGTGATGGATGCCTTCGGCACCGCTCACCGCAAGCACGCCTCTACGGCTGTCATTGCCGACTATTTCGATGCCGACCACAAGATGCTGGGTCTGCTGATGGAGAAGGAAGTGCAGGCTGTGGACAATGTGCTGTCAAACATCAAGCGCCCCTTCGTGGCCATCATGGGTGGCTCGAAGGTCAGCTCAAAGATTGGCATTATCGAAAACCTGTTGGGCAAGGTCGACAAGCTCATCCTCTGCGGTGGCATGACCTATACGTTCTCGAAGGCTCACGGCGGCGAGATTGGTAACTCTATCGTTGAGCTTGACAAGTTAGACGTGGCTCTCGGCGTGGAGGAGCTGGCCAAGAAGAACGGCGTGGAGCTGGTGCTGGGCAGCGACTGCACAGCCACCAACGGCCTGGACTTCGGCACGATGACCGTGAAGCCCGGCGCAGAGATTGTGACCTGCCCCGCCAACAACGTGCCCGCAGGCTTTGAGGGCGTTGATGCCGGCCCCGAGAGCCAGAAGGCATTTGCCGAGGCCATCAGCGGTGCTAAGACCATCCTGTGGAACGGCCCTGCCGGCGTGTTCGAGTGCGACAGCTTCACGGCTGGTAGCCGCGCCATCGGCGAGGCTATTGCCAAGGCAACAGCCGAGGGTGCATTCTCACTGATTGGCGGTGGCGACTCTGTGGCTTGTGTCAACAAGTTCGGACTGGCCGACCAGGTGAGCTATATCTCTACCGGCGGTGGCGCTCTGCTTGAGGCCATCGAGGGCAAGGTGCTTCCCGGTGTGGCAGCTATCAAAGGCGAGTAAAACTAATTAATCAATCAATATGGGGAGCTGTGCATGGCTTTTATGCTGTGTGCAGCTCTTTTTTTGTATGGTCTCTTTTGGGCGGGGGCGGTTTTCTCACGCGCGCGCGTAATAGTAGCCAATCAAGCTGAACACCCCACACCCCCGACACCCCCAACACCCAACTTGGGTGTCGGGGGTGTTGAGGGTGCAGGGCAGTAACCGTGTTTCACTACTATATATATGCGCGCGTGAATGGAGGCTAATCGGGTGTGGGGTGGTCGTCGCTGGTGGTCATTTCGGGAGTAATGGCTAACGGAAAGGGTAGGTTTTGTAGGTGTGGCAGGTTTAGTAGGTGTAGTTGGGGAGTTTCGGGAAAAACTCACGGAGTATTTCCCAAAACTCATGGAGTATTTTTCAAAACTCACGGAGTAATTTTTCTAAAGTGCCGCTTTTTTCCCGAAACTCACGGAGTATTTTCCGAAACTCACGGCGTTTTTGGGGAAATATCAGCTCCCTAATCAGCCCTGCTACACCTACCAAGCCTACTCTACTCCCGACCGGCGACAGGACTCTGCCCCCGCTGCCGCCAAGAGGGGCTTTTTTGTTTTTTCTTGCGAAATCTTTGGAAGTTTCAACTAATTGTAGTACCTTTGTAACCGCAAGTTTTGAAAGCCGGCGGGTCGTGAAGACTCTATGGCTACACAGAAAGATACTGATAACTATAACAGAGCAAACATGAAACAATTTATTCTGACCTTTCTTTCCCTCGTGGCCACCCTTGCTGCCGTGGCTCAGACTTCATTCGTAACCGCCAAAGACGGCCATTTCGTCAGAGATGGGCGCCCTTACTATTATGTGGGTACTAACTTCTGGTATGGCGCCATCCTCGGCTCTGAAGGGCAGGGCGGCGACCGCAAGCGCCTCTGCCGCGAACTGGATGAGATGAAGCGCATGGGCATTGACAACCTGCGAATCCTCGTCGGCTCTGATGGCGAGCGGGGTGTCAAGACCAAGGTCGAGCCCACTTTGCAGATAAGGCCCGGCGTGTATAACGATACCATCCTGGCCGGTCTGGACTATCTGATGCAGGAGATGGGCAAGCGCAAGATGGTGGCGGTGCTTTACCTGAACAACTCGTGGGAGTGGAGTGGGGGATATGGCTACTATCTGGAACAGGCAGGGGCCGGCAAGCAGCCCCGTCCTGATGATGCGGGCTACCCGGCGTTCATGGCGGCTATGGCCAAGTATGCCACGAATGAGCGGGCGCACCAGCTGTTCTATGACTATGTGCGCTTCATCATCGGCCGCACCAACCGCTACACGGGGCTGAAGTACACAGACGACCCCGCCATCATGTCGTGGCAGATAGGCAACGAGCCGCGCGCCTTCTCGACCGAGGCGCTGCCGGCATTCGAGAAGTGGCTCGCCGAAGCCTCGGCGCTGATTCGCTCGCTGGACAGGAATCACCTGATTTCCGTCGGCAGTGAGGGCTCGTGGGGGTGCGAGAACGACTATGCCTCATACGAGCGCATCTGCGCCGACCCCAACATCGACTATTGCAACATCCACCTCTGGCCCTACAACTGGTCGTGGGCGCGTAAGGACCATTTGATAGAAGACCTTGGCATCAGTTGCCAGAACACAAAGGATTATATCGACAAGCACCTGGCCATCTGCGACCGTCTGAACAAGCCCCTCGTCATGGAAGAGTTCGGCTATCCCCGCGATGGCTTCGTCTACACGCCGGGCTCGCCGACCAAGGGGCGCGATGGCTATTACCAGTACGTGTTCTCGCTCGTGGCCGACAATGCCGAGCAGGGCGGCAAGTTTGCTGGCTGCAACTTCTGGGGCTGGGGCGGTTTTGCCCGCCCACTGCACGAGCAGTGGCAGGTGGGCGACCCCTATACCAACGACCCTGCACAGGAAGCCCAGGGGCTGAACTCTGTGTTCTCGTGCGATAAGTCCACGCTGCGCGTGGTGCGCCAGCAGGTAAACCGCATGAAGCGGGTGAAATAGCCCCGTGACCCTGCGCCTGACAAGAAAAGAACGAACAATCAAAATTAATAATGCGTATGAAGAAAACATGCTCAAGTCTGAGCCTGAAGCTGGCGCGTGGCTGGTGTCTGGCTCTGATGCTGTTGCTGCTGCCCCTGTCTGCCCTTGCGCAGAACATTGAGGTCAGCGGCCATGTGACCGACAAGGCTACCGGCGAGGAAATCATCGGGGCTACGGTCAAGGTGAAAGGAGCTGCCGGCGGTACGATTACCGACTTCGAAGGCAACTACAAACTGTCTGTCAGACAAGGCTCGACCCTGGAGTTCTCCTATGTCGGCTACAAGACAAAGACGGTTGCCGCCCGCGCCGGCCAGCTGAATGTACAGATGGAAGAAGACATCAACATGCTCGACCAGGTGGTGGTGGTGGGCTACGGCGTGATGAAGCGCTCAGACCTGACCGGCTCCGTGTCGAGCATCGGCGAAGATGAAATCAAGCAGGGTGTCAACGTCAATATCGAGCAGGCCATGCAGGGCCGCATCGCCGGTGTGCAGGTAACGCAGAACTCCGGCGCGCCCGGCGGCGGCATCTCGGTGCAGATTCGCGGTATCAACTCGCTGAACGGCAACGAGCCGCTCTATGTCATTGATGGCATTGCCGTCTCGGGGCAGACCGATGGCAATTCCAGCGCGCTCAGCTCGCTGAATCCCAGTGACATCGTCTCGCTCGAAGTGCTGAAAGATGCCTCGGCCACGGCCATCTACGGCTCGCGCGCATCGAATGGCGTGGTGCTGATTACCACCAAGCGCGGGCAGGCAGGCAAGCCGAAGCTGACCTACGAGGGCTACGTGGGGTGGCAGCAGCTGCCGGCGCAGCTCGATGTCATGAATCTGGAGCAGTACGCCGAGTACCACACCATACGCGCCAAGCTGATGGGGTGGGGCGAGAGCTACGAATACCGTGACCCCTCGCTCTTCACCGAAGGCACCGACTGGCAAGATGTGCTGTTCCGCAGCGCGTTCATGCACAACCATCAGGTGGGCATCTCCGGCGGTACGGAGAACATGCACTACGCCCTCTCCGGCGGCTATCTTGACCAGGATGGTATAGCCATCGGGTCGAGCTTCAACCGTAAGTCTTTCCGCGCCAACTTCGATACCAATATCACAGACTGGCTGCAGGTGGGCGTGAACGGCTATTACGCCAACACAGACCGCACGGTGACCTTCGAGGAGACGGGAGCCATACAGACCGCCCTGAACCAGTACCCTGATGTGGCGCCATACAATCCTGATGGCTCGTTGGGCTTCGGCGAAACGCACGAGTACCAGTACCAGTCGAATCCGCTGTTCGAGGCTTCCATGAAAGACAACTGGCAGAAGAACAACGAGCTGAACTACAACTTCTTTGCCAACATCATGCCGCTGAAGGGGCTGACCCTGCGCATTGAGTACGGCGGCAGCCGCTCGTGGGGCAACTCGCTCTACTTCACGCCCGCCTACAGCTATGGCAACGTGGTCGTAGAGTCTGAGCTGTCGAAGTCTAATTCGCGTAACACCTACGAGTCGTTCAAGCAATACGCCACCTACGATTTCGACCTGCTCCGTGGCCATCACTTCCAGCTGATGGCCGGCCATGAGAGCCAGGAAGGCGAGTGGAATCAGCTGGGTGCGGCGCGCAACGGCTACATCTCCAGTGCCATTAAGAGCCTCGGCGTTGGCGACCCCAACACCATGACCAACAGCGAGCAGGGCAATGACTGGGCTATCGAGTCATACTACGGCCGTCTCAACTACAACTTGCTTGACCGCTACCTGCTGACCGCCACGCTGCGTGCCGATGGCTCTTCCCACTTTGCCAAGGGCCACAAGTGGGGCTACTTCCCCTCGGCGGCTGTCGCCTGGCGCATCAGTCAGGAGCCGTTCATGGAGAAAGTGGAGTGGGTCGACAACCTGAAGCTCCGCCTGGGCTGGGGTCATGTGGGTAACCAGAACACGCCCGACTATGTCTACGGCACGGCCATGAAGACCGTAACGACTGCCAACGGCACGGGCTATTTCCCCGCCCGCTACCCGAACTCCGAGGTGGAGTGGGAGAGTACCAAGGCTTGGAACGTCGGTATAGACCTGAACGTGCTGAAGGGGCGCATCGAGTTCATTGTCGATGCCTACCTGAAGAACACGGATAACCTGCTCTTGGAAGCGGCTCTGCCGCAGTACTTAGTGCCTAACCAGTCGTGGTACGGCATTGCTCCGCCCTTCGTGAACGCCGGTGCCATAGAGAACAAGGGTGTTGAGTTCACGCTGAACACGGTGAACGTGAAAACCAAGGACTGGGAGTGGCGCACCGGCCTTACGGTGAGCATCAACCGAAACAAGGTAACGGCGCTGAACAGTGAGAGCGCCATGCTGCCGGGTACTATGCCAGACAGCAATACCTACACCATGTCGAAGGTGGGGCAGCCCGTCGGTCGCTTCTATGGCTACAACGTGATTGGCATGTACACCTGTGAAGATGACTTCTATCAGAAGAATCAGCTGGGCGAGTTCATGCTCGACCAGAATGGCAACCGCATAGCCGTGCCGCGCCCCGGCCCCGAGAATGATGACACCATGTATGACATTGCACCGAACAGCATCTGGGTGGGTGACTACATCTTCGAAGATGTCAATGGTGATGGGAAAATCACTTCGGCAGACCGCAAGTACATTGGCGACCCGAATCCTGACTTCACCTTCGGTATCAACAACGTCATCACCTGGAAAGACTTTGAACTGTCGTTCTTCTTCAACGGCAGCGTGGGCAATGATGTCTATAACTACGTGCGCCAGCGCCATACCGACCCGATGGGGTGGGGTAACAAGATGGCCGAAGTGGCTGACTATGCGCGTGTTGAGATGAAAGACCCGAATGGCTCGCTGACCGACCTGTCAAACGTCTACGTTGCCAATCCCACAACGGCAAAGGTGCAGCGCATCACGGCTAACGGGCAGAACATGAACGATAACAACCGCCCCAGCTCGCGCTTTGTCGAAGATGGCTCGTACATCCGGCTGAAGACCCTTTCGCTGGCTTACAACCTGCCGAAGAAGTGGCTCAGGCCGCTGAAGCTCGACTGGGTGCAGGTCTATGCCAACGCGCAGAACTTGTTTACCATCACGGGCTACACGGGCTATGACCCCGAACTGGGTGCCATCAACCAGAACGTGAAGCTGCAGGGGCTTGACAACTATCGCTATCCCTCGCAGCGCATCTTCAACTTTGGTCTAAAAGTGAGTCTATAACCTGAAATCAAGATATTGCATTATGAAGACAAACAATATATTCCGCACGTTCATCATGGGGGCAACGGCTTTGGCTGTTGTCGGCTGCTCTGAGGACTTCCTTGAGCGCCCGCCCCTTCATCAATACACGGCTGAGACCTACTATGCCTCAGATGCCGCCGTGGAACAGCTGACCGACCCGCTCTACAATGCTGCGTGGGCCTATTACAACAACAACGCCATTCTCGGCATGGGCTCGCTGCGCGCCAACGATGCCTGGAATCCGTATAACAACGCAGAGTTTGCGCTCTTCCAGACTACGGGTCTGACCAGTGATGTGTCTGATGCCTGGTCGTCTATGTATGAAGTGGTTACCATCTCAAACTCCATTCTGAACAACCTTGAGAAGTATTGCACCGCTGATGTCAGTGAGGCTGCCAAGAACCAGGCTCTGGGCGAAGCCCACCTGATGCGTGGTATCGCCTTCTTCATGATGGTGCGTGTGTGGGGCGAAGTGATTATCTACGAGAACAATGATGAGGCTGCGCGCAACCCCATTCTGCCGCTGAACACAGAGGAGAGTGTGCTGGAGTTCGTGATTCGTGACTTCGAGAAAGCCGCGGAGCTGATGCCGCTGAAAGGTGCTAACCACCATCCTTCGCTCTATGCCGCCAAGGCATATCTGGCCAAGGCGCTGCTGGCGCAGAGCGGCTGGAACAAGGGAACGCGCGATCAGCAGACCCTGAATCGGGTGGTCGAGTTGTGCGATGAGGTTATCAACAGCGGGCAGTATCAGCTGCTCGACAGCTATGAGAATCTGTTCCGCCCGCAGTACAATGACAATGAAGAAACCATTCTGGCGCTGCGCTGGGCCGACCCGCTGGTTGGCTCGTGGGGCACGGTCAATGCCCTGGTGCCCACGCTGTCGTTCTCAGATGTTACAGATGTGGGCGCATGGGGCGGCAACCTGCAGCCCTCGCCCGATATGATTGACTACTACAATCAGGAACCGGCCGACTCGTTCCGCCTGCGCGGCACGTTCTTCACCCAGGGGCGCTACTACAGCTACATCCGCTCAGAAGACGGCGGCTATACCTACCGTAAGAAGTGGATGCAGAACAAGAAGGGTGTCGTGGGTACAACGGCCGACTGTGATGGTCACCTGAAGCAGCAGGCTTCGCCGCTGAACACTTACTTCATGCGCTTGGCCGATGTGTATCTGATTAAGGCTGAAGCGCTTCTTGGCAATCAGGAGTCTACAGCCGACCCAGAGGCACTGGCCGCCTTCAATGCCTTGCGCCTGCGCGCCAAGCTGCCTGCCCGCACAGCCCCCATCACTTTTGAGGATATCATCCGCGAGCGGCGCATAGAGTTCTGCATGGAGTACACCAACTGGTATGACTTCGTGACTTGGTATCGCTGGAAACCGCAGTACATGCTGAACTTCTTCAACAACGTGCAGCACCGCGCCTTCATGATTAACGAAAACGATATTATCCGCAAGGAAGATAATACCTTTGCCTACACGGGCTTCCCGACAGGCACATGGTATAATAGCGTATGGGATTATGATGTCGATGGTGATGGCACGAATGATGAAGTGCGCTACTGGAGTGATGGTCTGCGCGACCCGAATGGCAAGCTGTTGGTCATCGATGGCGTGCCACAGGATGTAGAGCATGGCTATAAATACAACATTGACTCGCTGATTCGGGCAAAGATACCTGAGGGTGCTGTGATTGTAACGCTGAACGAAGGCAACATCTTCATGCCCTACCCGGAGAGTGATGTGCTGCAGAATCCCTATTTCAAGCAGCCTGCCGTAGCATACGAATTCAAGGATTAATCAAAAACACATAAAAGCGAATAATATGAAACAAGCATTTAGATATATGGCCCTTGTCGTCTGTCTGGTGGCTTCGCTGGGCTTCATGGCCTCGTGCAGTGATGACAACTCAGGCAGCGGCACTCCTGAGATTACGGGTGTGCGCATCACTAACCCGGCTTTTGCTGACAGCCTGTTCGCCGATTCGGCTCCCGACTCACTGATAGTCATCGTTGGCCGCCACCTTGACAATGCCCTGCGTGTCTATATCAATGACCAGCAGGTGTGGTTTAACCCTGTGTTCAATACTGACCACAGCATCATCGTGAAGATACCCAGTGAAGATAACGGCTTCATACTGACTGCCTTCGACAGCAGTTTGAAAGATGAAATCCGCGTGGAGACCAGCCACGGAACGGCCACCTACGCCTTCAAGGTGAAAGCTCCATATCCCAGCGTGAGCCGCCTGCAGGCCCGCTATCCGCGCAAGGCCGGCGATGTGCTGAACATCTATGGTGTCAACCTGGTTGACATCAAGAATGTCTACTTTACAGACATAGAGGCTGCCGAGCTTGATGGTACGGTGTGGACTGAGATTGGCGGCACTCATGTCGATGCCGCCAACCTGAAGACCATTGTGAAAGACCATCACAACGTGTCGGGCACTACCACCTATGAGACTATCTCTCAGCTGACAGTCGAGATACCTAACCTGCCCTTCGAGAAAGGGTCGCTGGTGGTCGAGTGTGTTGGCGGTACGGCTTACTTCCCCTTCTCCATGACACTGGCAGCTCCCACCATTTCCACCAGCCGCACCGATGGTGGCATCAGCACAGACATGCCCGTCATTGGCGAAGTGGTAAGTGTCTACGGCACGGAGTTCGTTCAGGTAGAGGCTATTCGCTACGGCGATGTAACGCTGACCGAGGCTGACTACACGGTGGCAGAAACGGAAGACCAGATAGACTTCGTGTTCAACCAGAAGCCCAGCGCAGGCTCTGCTGCCACGCTGACCGTCGTAACGGGCGGCGGCGAGGTCTCTGTTCCGTTCTTTGAGCGCTCAATGTTGCTGACTACCTTTGAACGGGATGGGAGTGGCAACTTCATCGATGCCGTCAACAACGGCTGGGGGCCTGATGCCAGCTATGAAACCACTGATGGCACTGCTGCGCCGTACACGGCCGATGGTACTTTTGCCCGTATCAATGTGCCGAATGAAGGGCAGCAGTGGTGGGGTACTATGGTCTTCTTCCGTGCGCCGTCAAACGCAACCACCTTCCCGCTGCCTGGCTTCGATTTGATTCCTGCCAATGCGCCGGCCGATGAGGTCTATCTGGCCATGGAGGTCTATGACAACCACTCTGCGTACAACAGGGGAGGCTATACGGGCTATCTGCGCTACACCGTTTGGCCGTCGGGGCTTGACACGGGTAACACTGACAATCAGTGGGATAACGGCTTCGAATGGGTCGACTACGATACGCAGGTCGGTAAATGGAGCTACCCCGTCTTGGCTGACATTAACAACGAGACACACCCGGGGCAGTGGTATCGTCATGTCGTGCCGCTGAGCGTGTTTGCTTGCTATGCGGGCAAGACCTACGCAGACATCGTGGCTCTTGGTCTTGAGAACTTCCGTATCCAGAGCATCAACCAGGGCACTATTGCCGGCGATATTGATGTCTGCTTTGACAATGTGCGTCTATATTACAAGAAATAACACCTTAACGATAACAAACTGACAATTATGAAGATAAGAAATATTCTGAGTTTGGCACTGCTGCTGTCCTTGGGCTTTACCGCCCAGGGCTGCAGCGACAACGATGAGCCGAGTGTCGTTACCCGTCTGACTGGGGCGGGCAGCTATCTGACAGTCATGCGCGATTATGTCGAGTTGTCGGAACTGAACTATAGCATCGGTAAGAACTCGACCATTATTGGCATCAATACTGATGGCGAGTGGACCGCAGAGTCGAGTGATACCTCGTGGTGCAAGTTGGCTGTCCATGCGGGTTATGGCTATGCTGACTCGCTGCGCAACTCCTACACCCGTATTGACGTAACGAAGAACGAAGGTGAGGCGCGCACGGCACAGATTGTGTTCAAGTCGGGCAGCATCTCCAAGACCGTTACCGTCAATCAGAAAGGCATGGGTGTCAGTGCCGGCGACCCGTTTGAGAGTGCTTTCACCTTTGTTGAGAATCTGGTCTTTGGCTACAATTTGGGCAACACGCTCGACTCCAACCCTTACGACCCAACCCACCGCTGGTGGAATCCCGTGGGCAAGACCCCGGTGGAGTGGGAGATGGCATGGGGGCAGCCGGAGACTACACAGGAAATCATTGATGCTATTGCCGCTAAGGGCTTCAACGTGATTCGTGTGCCGGTTACCTGGTATCCGCACATGGATGAGAATGACAACGTAGAGGAAGAGTGGATGAATCGCGTGCAGCAGGTGGTCGACATGGTGCTTCATGCTGGTTGCTATTGTGTGCTGAACGTGCAGCACGACAGCGGCTCAGGCATTGTGAGTGTCAACGGCTCGAATGTAACGCGCAAAGATGGTGGTGCATGGCTGGTTGCCGACCTCGGGAACTACGAAACCATCACGGCCAAGTTCCAGAAGCTGTGGCAGCAGATTGCCACCCGCTTCCGCGACTATGATGATAAGCTGCTCTTCGAGGCTTTCAACGAGATTCTCGATGCTAACTTTGAGTGGGGCGACCCGGCTGATGCCAGTGCCTACACGGCCATCAATATGCTGACACAGGACTTCGTGAACACCGTGCGCGCCACAGGCGGCAACAACGAATACCGCAATCTGGTCATCAATCCCTATAGCGCCGGCAACTCTCCGGCCAAGCTGGCGGGTGTCGCCGTGCCTGATGACAAGCACCCGAATCACTTGTTAGGCTCTGTTCACAGCTATGACCCTTATAGCTTCTGCTGCGACAACGGGCAGTGGAACATCTACGTTTTTGACACGGCCTGCCAACAGGAAATCGATGATATTGTCAGTCGTGTCGCTGATACTTACAGCGATTTGGGCATTCCCGTCTTCTTTGGCGAGTTTGGCGCTATCGATGAGAACAAGGACATGGGCGAGCGCATCAAGTATGCTTCGTACATGGCAAGACAGCTGAAGGCGCACGAATTAAGCGGCCTCTGGTGGATGGGGCTTCTCGACCGAAAAACGCTGACATGGACTGAGTCGGAAATTGTCGATGCTCTATTTGGCTTTTCTGAAAGTCGTGTGCAAAAAAGATGAAAAAAGTATGGCTGTCTCAGAAAAAGTTCGTAAATTTGCAGCAGTGTTTATAGAGAACAAACCGATAGCAAACATATCTTATTAACCAAAACATAACAGTTTATGAAGAAAATTTTTACCTTATGTGCTATGATGCTGGCGGCACTGACTACCAGTGCAAAGCATCAACTGGATTTGACCGACCTTCCCAATGGTTGGGGTTCCACTTATGATGCAGCTACTCAGACCATTACCTATGAGGCTGATGCTTGGGGTGGCCGCGGTTGGGGCTTCCTTGATTGGACTGAAGAGGCAGGTGTGCAGGGCTTTGTAGATTATTCCGCATACGACTATGCGGTGGTCTGCATAGAAGCAAGCGCATTGCGGTCTTGTCTGACTGTCGAGTATTCTGATGGCAAGACAATGAGTGCTGATGGGCCTTGGCTGGCTGCTACTGCCAATGGCACTTTCTCGGCTGAACCGGGAACAACGGTGCTTTATGTGAAGTTAGACCATGACCAGCCCTATCTGCACCAGATTTACATCCAGAATCAGACATGGCAGGCTGAGACTCCCAACAACCCGGCAGGCACTATCAAGGTTTTGGATGCTTTCCTGGGCACAGAAGAAGACCTTGAGGCTGCTAAGGCTGGTGTGGTAGTGCCTGATGTTACGGTGAAGCACATCGGCAATCCCGCTGCCACGGGCTGGGGAGACGGTACGGTGTTCGATGCTGCTACCAGCACCATCACTATCGGTGGCGACTGGGATGGTATCGGCTGGTGGCTGGCTCAGTGGGATAATGAGGCTGCGGCAAACGTTGGCGCTGACTACTCTGCCTACGATAACTTCGTGATAGAGTTTGCAGAGCCTACGGCTATCAATGGCAAGGTGACTGTGCAGTACGAAGACGGCGGAAGCTCAGAGGTTGAGTTCTATGCCAACAGTTCTGTGGCAGTGGTCGACCTGGCTTCTGAGAGCAAGTCAAAGGTGATGCAGGTCTTCATCCAAGGCCCTGCTGGTGCTAAGTTCGTGTTGGCTGATGCTTATTTCTGCACGGCCGACCTGGCTCCCGAGATGCCTACCACACCAATGGGTACGCCTGTTGTCGTATGGGAAGGCTCCAGCAACTTTGGAACGGACTGGGATTGGGCGGCTACGTTTAGTGTGGCGGCCGAAAGCCTTGCCGGCGTGACTGAAGGCTCTTACCTTGAGTTCACCTTCGAGGAAGATGCCGCTGCCGACTATTGGCAGATTTCTCTGAACGCAGAAAATCAGGAAGGCAATCTGACCAGCAATGCCGCCGACCTGAACGAGTGGGGTGTGGCTACCATGGCTGCCGGTGCAACAAGCTACAAGATTAGACTGAATGCCGAAGATGCTGCGTTGCTGGCTGAACATGGACTCCACGTGAGCGGCTATGCCCTGACAATGACCAAGGTTACGCTGACCAATCCGCTTGTCTATGAAGTCTGGACTATTGCCGGTGGAACTAATCTGATGGGGTCTGACTGGGATACCACCGACACCAACAATGACATGACCACAACCGATGGCAAGATTTACACACTGGTGAAAGAAGGCGTAACGCTGGAGAAAGGTGTTGCCTATCAGTTCAAGGCTGCTAAGGACCATGCTTGGGATGTAGCTTATCCGTCAAGTAATGCCCAGCTGACGGTTGAGGAGACGGCAGTCTACACCGTTACCTTCACCTATAACGCTGAGACCAACGAGGTGTCTGCTTCGGCTGTAAAGACTGGTGAAGCTGGCGAGATTGAGAAAGCATACTCTGTCATTGGTACTATTAATGGCGACTGGGATACTGACAGCTACATGACCAAGGGTGCCGATGGTCTCTATACCGTGACCATTACTGACCTGTCGGCAGGCAGCTATGAGTTCAAGATTCGCGTCAACGGCGATTGGGGCGAGAACTACGGCGCTGGCGGCGTGCCTGATGGCAGCAATATCAGCGTGACTGTGACTGAGGATGGCTCGGCCGTCGTTGTGACCTTCGATGCTGAAACGAAGGCTATCAACTACACCGTTCTCTCTGGTGCTGATGGCATCAGCAGTGTGAAGGCTGAGGCTCAGCGCGGTGCTGTCTATAATTTGGGTGGTCAGAAAGTGAAGACCGCCAAAGGACTGGTCATCAGCAATGGCAAAAAGTATGTGGTAAAGTAATTTTCCCCATATCATAACTCAACAAGGAAGGCTGCTCCCTTCATTGGGAGCAGCCTTCCTTTTCATAGGAAATACTAACCAGTCATTGTGTAATAAAGGCTTTCCCGGTTGTTTGTAATTTTTGCAGCAAATAACCAGATATTAATTATATGTGGGTGAGGCTGGTTTTTATGCCAAAACAGAGAAATATGAGGAATAATTTGGCATAATGGAATTTATTGCTTAACTTTGCACACAGATATATACGAAAATGTTCATATGAAAGCAGATAAGGTGGCCTATTGGACAGATATAGCCGACTACGATATGGAAACGGCTGAAGCCATGTATCAGACGGGGCGCTGGTTATATGTTGCTTTTATGTGCCACCAAGTGATAGAAAAAATCTTGAAGGCTTATTGGTGTAGTACACAGGCAGATGACCCGCCATACACACATAACCATAAGAGATTAGCTTCGGGGTGTGGATTGTATGATTTAATGACAGATGAGCAGAAAAACTTTATAGAGATAGTAACGAACTATAACATAGAGGCTCGCTATCCTGAAGATAGAGACGCATTAGCCCAAGCACTTACCAAACAGGTTTGCCAAAAACTAATTGATGAAACTAAGCGAATGCAGAAATGGATAAAAGAACAACTTTAAGCCGTGATGAAGCTCTGGAACTTGTTCGCCAATACAAACGAGTTATCAGGCGACGTTTCATTGTAGAGCCAAAGGTTATGATGTTTGGTTCCTATTCGAAAGGCAATGCCACTCCTGACAGTGACATTGATGTGGCTGTTATTGTTCCTACTTATGGAAATCAGAAATTAGAAATCTCGAAAGAGTTATGGCATGATGTAGACCAGGTCAGCTTTCTTATTGAGCCCGTTCTTATGGCCGAAGACCGTTGGTCGCCCCTTTATGACGATGTAATGCGCACTGGTGTGGCGGTATAATCGGGATAATTTTGCCTGTCTACTATACCTAACTATATCAACCTTCTCGCGAAGCCCTTCTCTAAAGTAAACGTTTGCGTATAGTTTTTTTGAGAAAATGAGGGTAAATTAGTCAAATT
>JAFLSH010000010.1 GCA_022511055.1 Prevotella sp.
TTGATAATGTTGGCAATGATTTCGGCTATACGGCGGGCGCCTCTCGCGTCGGGATGGATTCCGTCGCTGAGCATCTTGTCGCCGTCGTCGGCATAGAGCGTGTGCAGGTCGATGATGTCCAGCTGGTATTGCTTGGCCACGCGCTGTATCACGGGGATAATGCCGTTGACAATGACAGAGTCGTTGATGTTCCACGTCGGCTTGAAGGCAGGGATGGGCGTGGCCAGATAGATTCGTGGCCGCTGGGCGCTGACCTGTCCTTTCTTGCCCTTCTTGGGCTTCTGGGCCAAGTCTGGGCGCAGGGTCGTAATCATCTGTGTCAGGTCTTGCTCGAAGTCGGCGCTGTGCTGCCAGTTCTCAGGCTTGGAGTCGTTAGTGCCCAGCTTAATGATGACTACATCGGGCTGGAACTGCTGGGCATCGCGCCATTGCGGCTCGTTCATGTAGGGCAGGTCGCCCTTGTTGAGCAGGGTGCGGGCGCTGACTCCGAAGTTCCTCACGGCATAGCCGTCGCCCAGCAGGCGTTGCAGCTGGGCGGGGTAGCTGTTGACCGCGGCCATGTCGATGCCAAACCCGTCGGTGATGCTGTTGCCTATGCAGGCCACGCGGATGGCATCGGGGCGGGGCGCCTTCAGCTCGCGGAGCCAGGTGGAGAGTTCCTGTTTCATCTGCTCGTGGTAGGCGTAGTTGCTACGGAAGCCAAAGCCGTGGCCGCCAGAGGGATAGACGTACATGGCCACGGGCACGCCCTGCCGGCGCAGAGCCTCGTAGTAGCGGATGCCGTTGGTCAGCGGCGGCACGACACGGTCGTCGGCCGACATGAGCAGAATGGCAGGCGGGGTCTGGTGGACTCTCACGCGGTTGTAGTTGGAAAAGTCTTTCACCAGGGCCTCGTCACTCTTGCCGCTGCCCAGGAAGTTGTTGACCGAGCCTTTGTGCGATTCGCGCTCCACCATGGAGATAACGGGGTAGAACAGTATCTGGAAGTCGGGGCGCTCTGCCAGCTCGGCGTGTGTGGCAATGGTCGATGCCAGATGGCCTCCGGCTGAGAAGCCCATGATGCCCACATCCATCGGGTTGATGCCCCACACCTGCGCCGAGTCGCGCACCGTGCGCATGGCCTGGCAGGCATCGCCCATGGGAATGGAGCGGTCGCCGCCGGGCATGCGGTAGGTCAAGACAAAGAAGGCTATGCCCTGGCGGTTGAAGAACTCGGCCCAGTCGTAGCCCTCGTTCTGCATGGACAGATTCTGGTAGCCGCCGCCTGGGCAGTCGACAATGGCGCGGCCGGTGGGGGAGGCGGGCAGAAAGCCCTCGAGGCGGGCCTTGCCGTCGGCGCTCAGGGTGGCGGTCACGCGGCGCGCCGTCTGTGCCGTGCCTGTCAGTAGCAGGGCCGACAACAGGAGTAGGAGTGTGGAAAAGCGTTTCATGTTGGTAGTTATTTTTGTTTTGATGGAATAAGTGCCCAGCGGTAGAGGTTACAGCCTACGAAATTGCCCAGCACCCCGGAGAGATAGATGGCCAGCACCATGGGCTGCAGCAGCTGGGGCGAGGGAGAGAGCAGAAAGTAGAACGCATCGGCAATGGAGTGGGTGAAGCCGCAGAGAATGAAGACCGGCACACCGAACAGCAGGGGCAGCATCTTGCCCTTGCGGGCAAACTCAACGGCCGTTGTCATAATGAAGCCGCAGCCGATGGCCAACAGGAAGTAGGCCCACGGCCCTTTGGCCAGCCGGCTGGCCAGAATGGCGGAGGCCGGCTCAACGCAGTCGGGCTGTGCGTACTGAATCATCAGGGCGGAGAGCCAGCAGCCCACAATGTTGCCCAACAAGACCACCAGCAGCATGGCCCAGTCGCCCTGCCGGCGAATGAAACCGGCCGTGCCGGTGTAGAGTTTCAGGCCGTAGTAGACCACCGTGGTGAGACCGAAGGCAAACAGCACGGCGCCGGCCACACCGCCGACCCTGAGATTAACCACGCAGCCGATAGAGATGCAGATGCCGGCCAGAATGGCTCGCGGCAGAATCTCGCACAAAAGTTCTTGAGTTTTTGACATAAGAGTGATAGTCATAAAAGTTAGTAAAAAATGAGTTCAAAAACGCAGTTTAATAATAATTGCCTGACAGGGCAGGCAATTATTATTAAGCTATGATTTCAGTTACGCCTTACTTGAAAGGCAGATACCAGTTGCTGATGTCCTCAAGGTTCTTGGCAGACTTGCGGCCAATCTTGCGGGCGAGCCACTTGCGGCCGAAGTCTGAGCCGTAGAGGCCGTCGGCATCCTTGTGGCGGGCCAGGCGCATGAGGTCGGGCCAGCGAGTGCCTTCGAAGGCGAGTTCCAGCGCGTACTCATCGCAGAGCAGGTCTTCCATGGCGTTGACCGAGTCGCGGAGCGTAGTGCCCACGGGCACATTGAAGGTCTTCTGGATTTCAGCCATCTTCTGGCCAATGACAGTCGTCATCTGGTAAGGCGAGATGCCAGGCTGATAGCCAGTCGCATCGACCGAGTCGCCAACCATGCCGCAGCCGTGGGAGTGAATGCCAATGAAGTTCTCTTCTGCGGCAAACTTTGAGCGGTTGGCCGAAGAGAACAGCGGGTAGGTCGTCTGAACAGCCTGGCGGGTCTTGTCGCTGATGTAGTCGGCATCGGTCACCCAGTGGTCGTTGATACCGTCTTTCAAGATGGCAAAGGCTGCATCAGGCATTTCCAGGCGATTCAGCGCCTCGGCCAGATGGAGCATGACCGTGGAACGGCGGTAGAGAATGACATTAGCACCGTTGTACTTGGTAATCCATGTGCGCAGCTCGTCGTCTCTGTTGTCTGTACGAATAATGCTGTTGTAGCGCATGTCGCCTAACTTGGCTTTCTTGACAATGGTCTGGGAAGGTGTCGACTGGTTGGAAATATAATAATAGTCGCAAGAGTCTGACAGGGCAATCAGGGCATCGCTGGCTGTAATCTGAATGTCATCGACATAGCAGTCGTTGGCCGAGTTGCTGTTCTGGTAGAAGTTAAAGCCGAAAGCTAAGGGTACATCGGTGGTTGTGCCCTGCAAACGGTTGACTGCCATCGGAATGTAGCTGATAACCTCACTGAGCTGGTTGCCAGAGCCCAGTCCGAAAATGGGGCTCCAATAGTCGTTTTGCATATCTCTGATAGACATGTCGCTGGGCAGGCTCCAGAAGCTGCCGTTCTGGCGAGTATAGAAACCAGCACCATAGTTTGAATAGGTGTATGGGGCTGCATAGACTAAATAGTCGATGTAGCATAGAGCCGCTTTGTCGTATTGTCCGTTCTCAAGGTAGAGGTCACCAAGAATAACGTCAACGGGGATTGACAGAAGCCGGGTGTACATGCTCTTAGTTGACCCGTAGTTGGTGGTACTCTGAAGTGTCTGGTCGCCAAACAAGGGCACAGAGGCCATAGAGCCACGGAACCGGCTGCTGTACGGCTCCAGGTCTGCAGCCAGATAGTTGACCAGCTCGGGAAGTGTAACCGTAGGATAATTGTTGTTGTCAATCTGTGAAATCTGTGTCAGCGGCTCGGTGAAGAATGGCACTTCGCCGTAGTTGCGCACCAGTTGCAGGTAAGCCCAGGCGCGGATAGCTTTTACAGCCGCATACTCTTTAAGGGTCACATTGTTGCCGCCGGTCATCAGGGTCGTGTCGCGGTGCTGTATGTAGTAGTTACAGTTGTTAATGACACGATAGTAGACGTAGGCAGAGTCGTACTTGTTGGCAGTGGTGGCCGTGAAGTTGGCCAGCTCGCGCAGGTTGTTGTCAGTGTAGCTGGTTGTCTTCACCAAGTCGCCGCGCATCTCGCCCTGGAACACGTACTGGTCGGCAAGCTGCTGCATGGCCTGCATGATGCCAAAGGCATAGAACACGGAGTCAGTCTTCTGGTCCATAGACGGGTCGAAAGCCTGGCGCGAGCTGTCGGATTCAAGCATGTCAGAGCAACTTGAGAAGCTGACGATAAATCCCATGCCCAAGAAAGCTAATATTGTTTTGATGTATCGTTTCATATTTTCCATTGCTTTTTATGTTCAATATTCAATGTTCAACGTTCAGCATAGGGTTAGAGGTTAATCTTTACACCAGCGGTGAACGCACGGCCGTGGGCGAGATTGCCACAGTCAACACCCTGATAGAACACGCTGTTGCCCACAGAGAATTCGGGGTCGCTGCCCAGATAGCGGGTCAGGGTCAGCAAGTTCTGTGCCTCGGCCCATACGGTGAGCCCTTGCAGCCAGTCCCAGCTGCTGGGAACAGGCACGCGGTAGCTCAGGTTGACAGTCTTGAGCCGCAGGTAAGAGCCATCCTCTATCCAGCGGTCGCTGAAGCGGTTGTTGCCCATGGGGTCGTTGAAGGTGGCGCGCGGCAGTTCTGCCTGCTGGCCTTCGTAACGCCAACGGCCAACCTCGGCTACCTGCTGGTTGAAGAACGTTGAGCCGCTGTTGAGTACCATGCGCTGGTAGTTGAACACATCGTTGCCCAGCGAGTAGTTGAAGCCAACGGAAAGGCTCAGGTTCTTGTAGTTGACAGAGGCAAAGATGTTACCATAGATGTCGGGGTTGGGGTCGCCGATAATGGTCTTGTCTTTCTCGTCAATGATACCGTCTTCGTTCAGGTCGGCAAAGTGAATGTCGCCGGCCATGAAAGCATGCCGGTTACCGGCATTGTCGACCATGTAGAGGTAGTCGCCGTTTCCGGCTGCCAACGCATCGGCATCGCCGGCGAGTACGCCCATCGTCTTGTAGCCATAGAACATGGCAACAGGGTTGCCGACACTCGTCAGAACGTTGTTGTCGCCATAGACAGAGCTGGTATAGTTGCCGTCGGGCAGCTTGGTAATCTTGTTCTTGTAGTGGCCGGCAGATGCACCCACCTCTACGTGCCAGTCTTTAAGCACAACGGGCTTGAAGGTGACCATGGTCTCGAAACCCTGGTTTTCGAGCGAGCCGCCGTTGCTCCAGTAGCGGTTGATACCGCCAATGGGGTTAGAGAACGACTTCAGGGTCAGCAGGTCGTTGGTCTTATGGATAAAGTAGTCGAAGCTGACACCCAGGCGGTTGTTGAGCATGTAAGCCTGCAAGCCGACATTGAACTTGTGGGTGGATTCCCACTTGATTTTGTCGTTACCGATATTGGTCAGCTGGCTACCGATGGCCTCGTTGTAGAACTTGACCGTTGTGAAGCTGGTGCGGGCGGCATAGTTGGAGATGTTGTCGTTTCCGCTGATGTCATAGCCGGCATTCAGGCGCAGATAGTTGATGCCGGAATGGCGCGGGAACCAGCTCTCGTTGGTCAGCACCCAGCCTAATTGGAGACTGGGGAAAATGCCCCACTTCACACCGAACAGCCCAAGACCGCCATCGGCGTTCTCGCCGAAACGGCTGTTGGCCTCGGCCATGAGTGTCAGGGTGGCGAAGTAGCGGTTCATGTAGTTGTAGTCAACATTGCCATACCACTGAATCGTCTTCCAGATGTCATTGACACCGTCAACGTCAGAGAAGCCTGTCAGGTCGAGAGTGGGGTTCTTGTCAGGAACAAGGCCGCGCTTCTCGGAACTCAGATAGCTGTTGTCGTAGGCAAAGTAGTTGTATCGGCCGCCAACAAAGGCATTGATGGTGTGCTGGCCAAGCTGCTTCTCCCAGTCGAGCTGTACGCGGCCCACAAAGTTCTGCTCCTTGGAGTACATGGAAACCACCTTGGCCGTTACCGTGCCTAAGTTGTCAATCTGGAAAGGCGGTACGCCAACGTAGGGGCGATAGTAGCGCTGGGCGTTACGATTCAGCGTGTAGCTGATGTCGAGTGTAGCCTTCAGCTCGTTGGTGAACTTGAACTCTGGCATCACGTGAACAACGAAATAGGTGTTCTCGGCCTTGTTCTTGTTGTCGCCGGTACCGTTCTCAAGGATAGCCACGGGGTTGGCCAGTGACTGGTTGGTAAAGTAGCGCTCGCGAACATCGTCGTACATCACGTTGAGCCCGTTGCCCGAAGTCAGGGGGAAGCGGCTGCTCTCAATAATGTTGTCATACTCGCTGAGAAGGCTGGTGAAGCCACCCACAACGGAGTTGTACTGGTAGGGAGCCAGCAGCGGCGACTTGATGAGAGCCAGACCCGTGGGAGAGGCAACAGTGCCGCTCGTGAAGTCGGCAGGCAGACCGTCGTCGTACACATTGTTGTTGGTGCGCGAGATGGAGATGTCGAACTTGGTCGAGAGATTCCAGAGAATGGAAATGTCGGTGTTGAAGCGCACGTTCATGCGGTCGAATCCGCCCTCTTTCAGTGTGTTCTGAGAGTTCACGTAGCCAACAGACAGGTTGTACATACCAATATCGTCACCACCCTGCACGTTGATGCTGTAGTTTTGGGTCATCGCATTGCGATAGACATAGTCGCTCCAGTCGGTGTCGTTGTGATAGGTGTGATAATAATAGCCGTTGGGGTCGTCGTTCAGGAAACGGAAGTCCTTGAAGTCATTGATGTTAGGAATCGTTCCCAACAGCTCGGCTGCGTAGATGCGATACTGTGAAGCATTCATCATCGTGGGCAGCTGGGGAATCAGCTGAACACCGGCCGAGATGTTTGCATCAATGCGGGTGGCCATCGAATGGCCGCGCTTGGTGTCAATCAGCAGTACGCCGTTGGCACCGCGGGCACCGTAGAGGGCAGTGGCATTCTTCAGTACGGTCACTTTCTCTATGTCATCTGGTGAGATGTTTGCCAGCAGGTTGTTGAACTGACCCTCGTGCAGAGAGGCGCGGTTGCGCTGCATGTCCTGCTCAATGCCGTCGATGATAATCAGCGGCTGGGCATCGCTCGTGATGCTGTTCAGACCACGTATGAACATCGAAGCACCACCGCCGGCTGCCGCCGAGCGCAGCACGCTGCGCATGTCGGCTCCCAGCTCGTTCTGGATTTCATTGTCGACTGTTACACCGAAACGGTCAATCTGGGCTGTGCGGCGGGCGGTGTATTCGGTGCCTTTGCCGTACATGGGCTGGAACTTGTCGACCAGCATCTTGACAGAAATGTATTTGGTGCTGTCGCCTGCCGCGATACCTACCTGCTGTGCCAGATAGCCGGATGCGTAGACATAGAGCGAAGTGGTGAAGGTGGGCACCTTGATGACAAATGTGCCGTCTTCCTCGGTCATGGCCGTGTAGCGGTCGTAGCCCAGTGCGCGCAACTGAACGCCGGCCAGGGGAAGCTGGGTAGCTTGGTCAGTCACTGCGCCGCGGAGGGTCACCGTGGGATAGTTCACCTGCTTCATCTTGGAACGGTCGGGTTGCTTGATGCCGGTTTCCACCTCATCTTCCTCGTCATCATCGCTCTGTGCGTAGCTGACAGTAGAGAGACCCAGTACAAGTGTGCAGACGGCAAGCCTCAGGCCGCAAGTCTGCCATAGATTGAATATAGTACGCTTCATTTTCATTGCTTGTTAGATTCTTCAAATTCGTCAAGTTCCACAGGGCGCAGAATGATGGCTGCAATACGCAGGTCGCGCGTGAAATGAGCCATCACATCACGGTTGAACACCGTAAATGGCGAAGAGATTTTGATATTCGGGCAGATGTTTTCTGTGCTTAGGCCGGCATAGCTGACAGGGAATGTGAACTGACCAATAAACAGCGTGTCAACCTTTGTCGGGTCGTTGGAGAACGCTCTGTAGGTCGTGGCATTAGTGGCATTGTCAGGCAGACTCTGGCTGAAAGTGCCGGCCAGCTCAGTGAACTCTGCCAGATGGGCCTCATCTTCGTCAAGGAACTGGTGGTTTTGCAGCTTTCCGTCTGCATCACAATAGTTCAGCTCGAAAATAACACGGTTGGGCAGCGCGTCAACCTCATTGGGCATGAACACACAATAGATGTTGTAAGTCGTACTCAGCACGTTGTTGAGATAAAGGTCAAGCTCAGGCTTGGCGTATGGGCCTGTTGGCTCCACCCAGATGTAATTGAAGTCTTCAATTTCCGGGTCTGGGGAAACGTAAGACAAGGTCTGCTCGCGGCCGGTAAGGATACGTGCCTGGTTGGTGCTGTTGGCTGCAGACACGACACGCTCTGGTGCGTAGGACTCCCATGGATGGAACACTAACTTGTCCGCGATACGCACGAAACCATTGCTCATCTTGACCTTGTCGTTGGCATTGGCCAAAATCTCATTCGGATTAGAGAACTTACCGCGAGTGGTCGAGCGCAAGGTGTCGCTGCCATAGGCAGTAGAAGCACCCTCGACCCACTGGTTGTAGGCATCTTTGTTGCTGTAGACCAGAGAGTTGGTGATGAAGCGCTTCACAATGGAGTCCTGCCAGTAGGCCGGGTCAATGTTGATGGTTACATCAGCTCCGATATTAACTGATGTTCCTTCACTCACAAAGCCCTGAGCCACTGTGGTGGGAATGTAGTTGTAATAAGGCTTAATGCGCTCGTAAGCCTCAATCCACGCTGCATTGGTGGGCATCAGGAATGTGTAGGAGCTGTCCTCTACCTCGAATGCGGCATTGAGCATATCGGTCAAGGCATTCTCTGTCACCATGACAGAGTCCACATACGTCTGAACACCATTGACAATGGGGCCAACCACTGATGCCTCTTCATCCAGATAGGTGGTCTCGTAGTGCTTGAAATAGGCGCGCAGCGAGTCGAGACTCTTGGAGCCGGAGAGGGTATTGTCCATCAGGTACTCATACATGTTGGGATAGTAGGTGGCTACACCGTTGAGAATGTGCAGCAAGCCATTGCTGTTGGGCAGATTGGCTTCCTGAATGGTCACTTCATCAAAAGTGTAAGGTGATGCACCGGCCATGCTGTAGGTCTTGTCGTTCAGCATCAGCACGTTCTCCGGCTGCGTAGTCATGTTGCCCGTGGCATGGTGGCTGTAGGCAGCAACGTGGTTATAGACAAACTGCTTCAACAGGCTATTGTTGTCAAGCTGGCTGAAAGCACTGGCATCATACGAGCCATCCAGCGGTGCCCAGACCGTGTAGTAGCTCTTGGAGTTCAGCTCCTCGTCAAAACCGGCCTGCTTGATTAATGAGGCAAAGTTCGATAGTTGGCTGTTCTTCTGGATATTCTCCCAGAGTGTCAGCTTGCCGGCCTCGGTGGCTTCGGGCTTCACCTCATTATAGTCGTCAAAGTCGGAACACGATATCAAAGGCAGAAGGGCAACAAGGTATAAGGGGTTGATGGCCTTTGCCCATTTCCTTGCCTTTCTTTTAATTATTTCGTTCATAACTCTATTATTTTACTAATTTACGTTCTTACTGTTTTACCCTCGATTAGTACCAGTCTTCAATATACTGCTGGTTGTCCACCACGCTCGTGGGTACAAGCTCAACAAAGTCAAGACCTACCGGGGCACGGGGATTGTCTGGGTTAAGCGTCTTAATGCGCAGCCAGTTCTCATCGCCCTGGTTCAGCTGTACACGGCCCAGCACATAGCGGATAGTGTAGCTACCTGTGCCATACTCGAAGCGGGCGCTGGTATCGTAGTTCCAGCCGTTTTCACCGTGACCAGTGTAGCTGTGGGGGCCACGCATGTAGCTGCGGTTGTGCATGGCAATGTCACTGGCAATACCTTGGTCTTCCTCAGCCTTGGCATCGGTCATACCGATACGGGGGTCTTCCACCTGCACTGTGGCATCGAATGGCAGGCCCAGCGGGGTCATCATCTGAACATTCGAGGAGTTGCCAATGTAGTACTGCATGAACGAGCCATAGCTCATCGGTGCGTAAACGACACGGATTTCATAAAGGCCAGAGGGAACGGCGGGCAGCTTGAAAGCCCAGTCGTAACGGCCCCAGAACTGCATCTGGTCTGACTCAAAGCTACGCCATGCACCGTGCAGACAGTAGGCAAAGCAGAAAATGTTGTCGTTGTAGAACACTGCATTGTCGAAGAATTTCTGGGGAATGCCAACACGTGAGTTGTCATAGCCACTGCCAGTGTTGCCATCGCCAGTAGCCCAGTAACGGAAACGGTTTGTAATCAGCTCAGGGAAGAGTGAAGTGCAGTTGACACGCATGCGCTCATTGAGTACACCGCGCGGCACCATTCGGTCATAGACCAACATGCCATCAATAGCATGTACATAGCCGTTGTACGCCTGCAAAGAGGTGCCAGTGGTGCGGGTGATACCTACGCCCCTGCGTACCAACTGGTGCATGGCAGCCGAGCCTTGCGTGCCCACTTCATCTGTCAGAGTGTTGTAGGTCTGATAGCGGTTGATGAACAGCTGGCGACCCTGGTCGTGGGGATTCCAGATTTTCATCATAGTGTGTGGCAGCATGGTCTCGTAGTAGTCATACGGGTCAGCATCTGGAGCATAGTTCCAGTAGGTGGCATAGGCACTGTTCATCTCGCCGCCGCCGGTGCTTTTCTCGTAAACCAGCTGGTTGACAGACATGGAAGCGTTCAAGATGTGGTAGGCCACAAACATGTTCAGCGCATTGAAACGATTGGTGTAGTCATTGCCTGTGCTGATGGTTACGCCTTGCTCCTTGCCGGGGTAGTCATACCACTCAGCGGCATCGCCGTAGGTCTCGTTGGCAAAATTCACCAAATCCTCAAAGCTATTAATTCTATTGGCGCTAAGTACGCTGTTGGGCTCTGCAAAGACGGTGAAGCCCACCTTGCACTCCACTTCAGCACCTGTACCCGGATAGAGCGTAGAGGTATAGTTATCACGCGGATAGAACGTGAACTCATACGACCCTTTGGAGTACTTCAGCAGCGAGTCTGCCAAGCCAGTACGGTGGAGCGCCTCGCTGAAGATGCTATACTGCGGGTTGCGGTCTAATATATCGCCGATAAAGCGGGTAAAGCGGGGTATCACGTTGTCAATGACATGGACTATACCATTGATAGTCTCGTTATCAGAGTCAATGATGATAGCCTTGCCGCCCAATACGGTCTGGCCTAATGAGTCTGTAGCATAGGAGAACTCATAGCCCAGCAGGGTGTTCACATCGTTCTCGCCTGTCAATGAGACAATGTCACGTACCTGATTGGTCAGGTGGAATTTCACAATGTTCAGGCAGAGGCTGTCAGACAGTCCTTCAACGGTGGGTGAAGTCATGCCGTTATGGGGAATAATGGCCTCTTCATCATTGTAAAGACTGTCGCAATAAGATGCCACACCTTCGTTGGTGGGTGCAAAACAGGTGTAAATGCCATACGAAGCCAGCAGCTTATCATAGCCTACCCTGGAGAGGATATAGTTGAACTGAGTCAAGGTGCTGTCTTCTGCAATAAACGACTCGATGGTCTGGCCTGTAAAGGTATAGAGGTCTGACTCATCAGGCTCTGGGTTACAGGCTGTCAGCAGCGTGACACCTACGCCGAAACCCAGCACAGCGTGTTGAACAGATTTCAAAAATTGATTCTTCATATCTATGTTCCTCCTTCTATTAATTGTTCTTACCAAAGTTACTGCTACTGTCGTAGACAGGATTCTGATGGAGCTGTGGGCAAATCTTGATGTCAGCCTCAGGAATCGGCATGTACAGCTTAGGCTCGGTGCGCATCTTGGCCTTGACTGCATCGCCGGCAGAGAACTTACGCACCATCAGAGTCAGCATATTGTCATAGTTGTTCACATAGCTGACACCCCGTGCGGCCTGCTCAGCCAGTGTTGACTTGTAATCCACGGGAACACTGGTGTTGCGGAAGTTGTAGCGCATCAAGTCATACCAGCGCTTGCCTTCGAAGGCAAACTCACGCAGGCGCTCGGCCAGCACCATCAGCTCCATGTCAATCTTCTTGTTGTCAACTGCACCATCAACCTGGTTTCTCAGACCTGCCCAGCGCAAAGAGTCCGTAGCGGGATTAATCTTCGAGCGGGCGTTCACCTCTCTTACCAGGTTGAAAGCTACTTGCAAGTTAATGTCATTCTCATCAGCAGCCATGGCGGTTAGAGCCTCTGCCTTCATCAGCATGACATCACTCAGGCGATAGAACATATAGTTCTGGGCGTAGGGTGTAGCGGCGCGTATGACACTCTTGCTCTCCTGACCAGCAGAAGCGCTGCGAATATCATTGGTGCCTACATACTTACGGACATACATCTCCTCGCCGTTTGGCGCGTATGTGTAAGTAAGGGCACGATAGTCGTTGACACTCGTACCTGTCTTGAACACAGACTTGTTAGAGGTATCACCGAACTTGAAGAAGTTTGGTGCCTGAAGATAAGGTGTGTTGTTTCTTGTGAAATTGAAGTAGTTGCAAACCGCAATGTTATTACGGACATCAGAAGACGAGCCGCTATAGCCGGGGAACTGCAACTCGAAGATGCTCTCCTCTGCATTTTGAAGGGCGAACAGGGTAGAGAACATGTTCTGGCCGTTAGCCAAAGGATATTCCGACTCCTCAATTTCACCCATGCCTTTCTGGTGCTGCTGCTTTTTCGATTCAATTACCTTGTCGCAGTAGTACACGGCCTTCTGATAGTCAGCCGCATCACGATTCATGCTGCCACGCCACAGATAGATGTCTGCCAACAGGGCATCAATACCATCGCGGGTGAAAGTGCCCACCCTGCGCCAGTCGGCGTATGCTGAAGCCAGCACGGAATTAGCCTCAGCCTCTTCCAAGTCTTTGATACAAGCCGTGAGTACAGAGTCAGGGTTAGACTGCGCAATGCTCATATTCTGACTGCTGTTCATGAAGGCTTCTGTGGTGTAAGGCACATCACGGAACACCTTGACCAGCGTGAAATAGCACAACGAGCGCAGCGCAATCATCTGCGAGCAGTCTGCCAGATAGTCACCCTGCGTGTAGTTCGGGTCTTCTAACATGACATCAGCTGCCCTTGACAGAATGATGTTACAGTTGTTAATGACCGAGTACAGCGCGCTCCATGTGGCATAACGGTTGTCGGGTTGGGTATTACCCGTGTTAATCTCGACCAAATCTTCTTGAATGTCAACGTTCAGCGAGACTGTAGTCACGGGCATCAGCTCATCTGAGCGCATGTCTCCCCAGACAATGAGCCGCTCGATAACCGCGCTGTTCAGCATGGAGTTATAAGCGCCGTAGACCATCTGCTGCACATCTGACTTTGACTTCCAGAAGTCTTCGTCAACGGTCTTGTCGTAAGGTAGTATGACCGTGTCGATGCACGATACCATGCTCATTACCATCAGACAATAACCAATAACCGACATTCTTCTGGTTAATCTCTTTATCATAGAATTATTCTCCATTTTCGTAATGTTTATTGTTTAGCGTATATTGTTTATTGTCCTTAGAATCCAACATTCAGTGTAACAGTGAACTGCTTTGAACGTGGGGTCTGAGACGCATCGGCTGCCAGACCGAAGCCCTGAGGCGACACTTCGGGGTCAACACCGCTGTACTTGGTCCACACGAAGAGGTTGTTCATTGAGCCGTAGACCTGCAATTGATTCAGACCTAACTTCTTGATGAATTTCTTCTCGAAATTGTAGGCCAACTGCAAGTTCTGGAAGCGTACGAAGCCACCATCCTCGACATAGCGGTCAGACGACTGATAGTTGTAACCATAGTGATAGAGCGCACGGGGGATAGGCGTAACATCACCATCCTTGCGCCAGCGGTAGTTCACCGTTGCGCACTGGTTGGTTGTCTCATACATCTGCTCCAGATTCATGCGCGCCAGGTTGACAACCTTGTTGCCGAAACGGTACATGAAGCGGGCCTTCAGACTCCACTGACCATAGCGGAACGTGAAGTTGAAACCACCGTTCACCTTTGGCTGCGAGTTGCCCAGATAGACAATGTCAAGCTGGTTAATCTGACCATCATTGTTCACGTCTTCATACATGGCATCACCGCCCTGGAACTCGTGGGTTGTTGATGAAGTACCGTTGCTATAGAGGTAGTTGAACACCATACGGCGGGGAGCGCCTGTTCTTGGATCCATCTGCACCGTACCATCAGCATTGCGTACCACGGGGAAGGTCATGCCCTGAGCCAGCATCTTGTTGATTTCCGATTCGTACTGAGTTTCATCCCAGTTGTTCTCCTTACGCAGATTCTCCAGATACTCGTATGTGTACTGGTAGACACCCTTGTAGCGGTAGCCATAGATAGAGCCGAGCGAGTTGTTGATTTGTACACGCAATGGGTAAGCACCGCGCTTGGTAACATCCCATGGGTCATCTGGGTTGGCCACCGTACTACCGCCCATGTTCATGTAGTAAGAGTTCATGGCGTTCAGCACATCTTCATCCATTTCCTTCACCAAGTTGAAGTTCTGTGCCACGTTCAGGCTTACATCCATTGAGAACTTGCCTGCCGTGACAATCTTCTTGGCTGTTACATTGGCTTCCCAACCATCGTTATCCATACGGCCGACATTCATGTAGCTCAGACGGCTGTAGCCCGTATAGGTGGGGATAGACACCTTTTCCATCAGCAGGTCTCGGGTCTCCTTATGATAGTAGTCGAAGTCAACCTCAATCTTGTCGTTCAGGAAACCAAGATTCAGACCGAGGTTATAGCTGGTTGTCTTCTCCCAGCGCAGGTCATCTAACTTCAGACCATCCAGCGCGGCTGTTGGGAACAAGGTGCTGCCACCATAATAGCCTGCAGAAGTGTTATAGGTGTTGTAGAATCCGATATTCGAAGACGGAGCCTTACCAACGACACCCCAAGAGGCGCGCAGACCGAGCATGGAGAGCCACTCGCCCTTGATGGGTTTGAAGAACGGCTCATCACTGATGTTATAGCGCAGCGACACACCGGGGAAGATGGCCCACTTGTTCTTCGGGCCGAACTTGGAGTCACCATCAGCACGTACCGACAATCCCAGGCTGTAACGGCCATCTTTGTAGGAAATATGACCATTGTAGAGCAGATTCTGCGAGTTGCTGCGTGAGTTGTTGCTCGACATGACCTGCTGCGAAGCGTTCACGGTCGGCGAGCTGATGTCAGTCGGCAGTTCGTTCATGACGATAGACTGCTCGTTATACTTCGATGTACTCATCTCGTAACGTGCCAGCATGGAGGCTGACCAGTCTTCGTTCTTGAAATACGGCGTAAACACTAATTCCACGCGGCCGCCAATCTTCATGCGGTTTGACTCCAGGTTGGTGCTGAGGTTATACTCGCTGTCGTTCCACCCTGCCGTGAGGTTACGCGACTTCAGTGCGGCGGGGAAGAACGTAGGATTACTGCGGGCGTAGATGTCAAAGTCTACGCGGCCGTTCAGTGTCAGTCTGTGAGAGTCAGCCTCTGTGCCGAGCAGCTCATACTTCAGCGTGAAGTCAGGAGTCATGCGGTAGGTCTGGTCTTTCTTCCACGCCATGTTAGCCAGTGCAATGGGGTTGCCCAAGGCAAGCTGGTCTGACAGTTCTGTTGACGAGAATGCACCCTGCGTGGCGTTGCCCGACGGATTCATGACATAGTATTCATCGGTATTGCTGCCATCGGCATTCTGACGGTAGATGCTCATGTTCGGCGCAATGCGCTGGGCAATGGAGAGCAGGCTCGAATGGCTGACACCATTGATTTTTCCTTCATAGTTCTGGTCGTTGCCAGTGTAGGTCAGGGCAAAGTTCGTTGAGAAGCGGATGCGGTCACTCACGTTGTAGTCAAGCACCATGCGCGTGGTGAACTGCTGGAACTTCTGCTTGATGATAGAACCCGTCTGGTGCTTGTAGCCGGCCGAGATGCGGAAGGTAGCTTTCTGGCCACCACCAGTCAGGTTGACGTTGTACTCGTGCTGACCGCCGAACTGCGTTACAGCACCTACCCAGTCGGTGTTGTTGTTCCAGTTCTGGTAGTCTGCCCATGCCTGGTTGTAGTTCAGCTCTTCCAGCTCGGTTGTTGCGCCGGAGCCCTGTGCGGGGTTGTAGAATTCCTCTTTGAGCAGCATGGTGTAGTCATCACCGTTCAGCAGCTTGTAGCCCTTGGGCTGCCAGGTGCCTGTGAACTTGTACGAGAAGTTCACGCGCGGTTTTCCTCTCACACCGTGCTTGGTGGTAATCAGGATGACACCGTTAGAGCCGTTGGAGCCCCAGACGGCCGTGGCGGCAGCATCTTTCAGTACGGTAATCGATGCGATATCCTCAACGTTCACCGAGAGCAGCGAGGCATACTGTTCCTCATTGGCGCTGGCAAAGTCGAAGTTCTCATCAGGATTGTCGAAGATTTTATCGTCTACCACAATCAGGGGATTGGCATCACCGTTGATGGTGGTAACACCACGCAGGCGCATGGTCGTACCAGCTCCCAGGTTACCAGAGTTCGACACGATATCGAGACCGGCAATCTCACCCTGCAAAGCCTCATCGGCCGAGGTGAAGGCCAGACCTTCGATGTTTTCCATGTTCATGGTCTGCTGTGAGACCGACATTTCCTTCTTGGAAATCATCAGGCCGCCCGAGCTGCTGCGCTTGGACTGCACCACGACTTCCTTAATTTGGGTGCCCTCTGGCTCCAGCGTGATTTTGAAGACGGTCTGTGTGCCGATGTTCACAATCTTGGTCTTGTCGCCCACATACGAGAACTTCAGCTTGTTCTTTGTACTCTTCACCTGCATGGAGAAGTTTCCGTTGAAGTCTGTCTGTGCAGCCGACACGATACGGTTGTTGGCATCAACCTCCACGACATTACCCATCATCACGGGACCTTCACTGTCGGTGAGCGTACCCGATATACGTACACCCTGTGCCATCAGCACTTGGCCGATGAGCATCAGCAGGGCCGTAGACATTATTTTCTTGATTGTCATATCTGTGAGCCTTTAGAGTTTATGTTCTTTTTTCAGTTGCTGATAGCGCTGCTGGCCTTGGGCACGTGCGTTGGCCGTGGCCCATTTGTCGTCATAGCGCTTCGATTCATACACATAGAGCGGGTCGCCAATCTCGTGTACCACGCAGAACGATGAGGTGTAGACCGATGTAGCCTGTGTGCGGGCCGCGTTAAACCAGTAGTCACGCGCCATCTTGTTGGACAGCTTGGTCTTGTCATTGGCATCGACCGTGTGGGTGACGCCCGCAGCATCAGTCACCTGCAATTGGTTGCTGCCGCCCTTGACCTGCAGCTCAATGGCCAATCCCAGGTTGTCTGTACTCAGACTGTTGTAGGTGTTGCTCTCCACCACGTTGTCAGCATAGACCGAAATGCTCTGGAAGTGATAGCGGGTGAAGTCTCTCAGCGCCACCACCATGTCGTATGCCTGTGCCTTGGCGGCATTGGCCTCTGCATCATCCTCGGCAGCCTGTGCATACTTCTCATAGAGTGCCTGTATGTCAGTCCAGCGGGGCAGACCGGCCTTGTAGGCCGTTTCCATGGCCTCATTGTTGGGGGCATAGAGTGTATAGTTGTACGTGTTGAACATCTTCACGTTGTAGTCCAGACAGTTGCTCGATGCGTTACCGGCCGCATTGGCATACTTGTAGTCACTGGTGAAGATGATGTAGGCATCTTGCGGACTGGGCATGCCAGCCTGCTCTGACTCTTGCTTGATGCCGACCCATGCCAGCAGCGGGCTGCCGGCATAGAAACCATCGCAAGCCTCGCAGAACTCAGTGAAGCGGCTATCGCTGTGAATGGTCTTGTAGACACTGTTGACAGGCGGCTCAATGACGCGGTCTATGCGGTAGGTGACACCGTTCTTCTCGTTGTAGACCTCTGTAACGGTCGATGGTGTCAGGCCGTTATCCAGCTGCTGGCCACTGCTGACCTGCGTGCCGATGCGGCTGTCACCACTGACGTAGATTTCACCGCCGTGCTTGGTCTTGTAGTAGTGGTTGCCGTTGCTGCCGATGGTCTCGCCTTCCTTCAGCACCACCGTGTGGTAGTTCATGATGTCGATGAGCAGCGACTGCCACTGGGCGAAGGGCACTACACCGGCATTCTTCTCGCCGATGGTGTTGGTCGCGGGGTCATACTGGTAGGACTCGCAGTAGAGCGTGGCCCTTGCGCCCAGTGTGCCCGTGTCATCCCAGACAAAGCGCAACACGCGCGGCTCTGCCCACCCCAGGTGGGTCGGGTCTACATAGTAGCGGTCGAAGGCCGCATCATCTGGCACGAAGAAGGCAAAGTTCTGCTTCATGGCCATCAGGTAGTAGTGGAAGTCAATGTTCAGCAGCTGGCTGTTGTCGGGCTCACTCACCGCCCAGTCCATGACCTTCATGTCAGGATAGACCGATGAGGGCGCCATGACACTCTGATACTTGTCAGGTGCAATCATGTCGTTCAGCTTGTAGATGACACCGTTGTTGGCAAACAGGATGTCATACTTGCCGTCAGCCTTCTTCTGCAACAGGTCGAGTGTCATGCCCATGTTCTCGTTGGCATCATTCTGTATAGACACGAACTTGCTGGGAGCATTGCCCACAAACGAACTCTTCAGCAGGTTGTTGATGAACGCCGTGAGGATGTCTGGCTTCTGGGCATGCAGCGAGTCGAGGTTTTCGGCCAGGTGTTCTGCCGTGTTCTGCTCGTTGCGGTACTTGCCGTACAGGTTAATCAGGTAGGCACCATCACCGCCCTGCAAGAAGAACTTCTCTACGGCAGCATCAACAGGCACGAAGAACGCGCCCACGTCTGTCAGCTCATAGTCGACACCATTTGACGATGCGGTCGGGCTGTACTGGTTCCACCCCGGGTCATAGTTCAGCTGTACGTTTGAGTTGACGATATTGTTGTCAGGGTCCAGTCGCTGCGGGTGTTCAGTCTTTGAGTTGAAGTAGCGCACTTCGAAGATGCTGTCAATCCGCTCCTTGTTGTTGGCCTGCGCCCAGGCATTGTAGTTCTCTGTCACCGTTGGGTTGTAGAACGGTGCCGAGAAATAGTCCAGGAAACGGCTGAAATACTTCGTCTCGCTGTCTTGCTTCAGCGCCTGCGCGATGTTGCCCGGCGGCACAATGACCTCGGCCACCTGGTGGATGTAACCGTTCTGGCAGGTGATGTTGCTGTTATAGCGCGACGGGTCTTTCTCGTTTTTCTGAACGCCCACGTTGAAGATGTAGACCGCACCGTTCTCGTATTCCGAGCCGGTCAGCACCGCAAAGTCACTCTCTGCGCCCAGCGTGGTGATGCCGTTGGTCAGCATGTGTTCGCGGGTGAAGTGTACCATCATGGGTCGCGAGGCATCGCTCACCACGTGGATGGCAGGCTGGTTGGGGCTGTTGTTGTCGCGGTACTTGTCCCAGTACTTGTTGAACTTGGGCATCTGTGCCGTGGTCATGTACGACACCGTATCGATGACGTTGATGTTGGTCTGGTGTTTCATGGCCTGGCCTTTCATCACCGAACTTGCACCTCCAGAGATGTTTGACAGCATGTCAATCAGCAGCGCATTGTCAAGCATGGAATTGTAGAGCAGCAGCTTCTTCTGGGCTTCAGTCAGCTGTTCATAGCTCGACACGCCCCAGTTGTTGCTCTGGAAGAACCGCTGGAAAGCCTCATCATTGGCTGGAAACACCGTCTTCGAGCCTGTGCGGTTCAGTGTTTCTCCAAGTCCGAGGTCATCGACCAGCCGCAGGTAAGTCGAGAACGTGCCTGTCAGCTTGTCTTGGTCAGGGCTCTTCAATTCCTGATAGATGCTCGAGCCAAGCCACGACGGCTTAGTGTCGGCATCTACTGGCTCGTTAGTCTCAACGCAGCCAGTCATCAATCCCGCTAAAGCGAGAGAGACACAGAAATAGAATTTCTTCATAAATGTTATTAGTTAATAATTTAATATATTTCGAAATATTTTAGTAGAACTGTAGTTTCAGTTTGCAAAGATAAGCAAAAAAAGTGAAACAAACGAAAGAAGAACGTCTACAATTATTGATATTCTCCTATATTTTTTGATATACATTGTAGGCGGTACACTTTCTTTTTGTATGTAATGTGTTGATTGATAACTATTTGCCTTTTGTTTCTTGCGGTAGATGAATCACAAGAGCTTTCATGTGTTTTAACTTTTGCAATTTGATTTTGAAGTTATCGGCGAAAAGTGTGAGAAAAATCACACTTTTCGCCGATAGATGGTGAAAAACACAGAAAATCTCCAATCATTGCAAGAAAACCACCATTTCGCCATCCCATCCCGCGAAAGTCGCAGAGAATCATATAAAGTTCCGCGA
>JAFLSH010000100.1 GCA_022511055.1 Prevotella sp.
CTCCCCTAATAATCGGACTGCAAAGGTACTGCTTTTTTGAAAAATAGAGCCGCGTGAATGCCTAAAAACCGCACTATTTATGATTCATTAACATTTGTACTGCTTTTTTACCTTCCGTGTTGGCGTTTATATGGTGGGTATGAGTGAATTAAAAGGGAAAAGTGGGAGGAAAGGTAGGTGCGGTAGGTGGCGGCGGATGCGATGAAAAACAAAGGAGAGGTTTAAGCCTCTCCTTTGTTAACGTTGAATGGCGCGATGGTGCGCGGCTCCTGATTGGGAATCTTGATGGGGCCGAACTCACGCTCGTAGCGCATGATGTTTTCTTGCAAGGCGGCGAGCAGGCGCTTGGCATGCTCGGGCGCCAAGATGACACGGCTCTTTACCTGCGCCTTGGGCACACCCGGTAGAACACGGGCAAAGTCGATAACGAAATCGCTTGATGAGTGGGTGATGACCGCAAAGTTGGCATACTCACCCTGCGCCACGGTCTGTGGCAGTTCTATCTGCAGCCCTTGCTGCTGGTTGTTGTTCTTGTCGTTCATTGCTTTTTTAGAAATTAGAGTTTTGTCTTTTTTCGGTGATTTGTTACTTCTTGTGTATTTGTTCCCTTTGGGAATATTCAGCTTTTGGGCTTGTTCCCTTTGGGATATGGGTTTCACACTATTTTCCCGACTCGTACTTATCGCGGATTTTCTTTACGCGAAGCAGCAGATTCTGGTAGTGGCGGTGGTTTTTGTCGCCGGCAGACTGCGCTTTCAGGTAGTCTTCAATCTTGTCCAGATGCTGTTCAACGTAGAGAATGGCATCGCTGCGCTGAATAGAGCCGCCGCTGAGGTTTGAAACTGCCTGCAACAGACTGAGCAGCTGGCTGTTAGTGTTGGTATTGGCAGGCTTCTCGGCCGGGTTGAGTATCTGGTCGATGCACTCAATGTAGGTGCGCTGCTGCTGGCGGCGGAAGTCGTTCTGCTCCTCGTTGCTGTCGGTCAGCGGCTTCCAGACCATGCCGAACACATCATTGAAGTATTCCTCGACAGGGTAGGGCTCGGTGGCGCGCAGTTCGGCGTTGTGCAAGTTGATGATAAGGCTCGGCGAGAGCAGTGCGCTAATCACGTTCTGCTGGCGGTTGGCTATGTCGCCGGCGTAGTCAATGCCCAGCTTCTCGACAATGCTGGCGGGGTAGAGCCATAGGGGCGCTTCCAGAACATACTGGCCCAGCCACTGTACGGCCTCTTTCTGCAGCTGGTGCGACACGTAGTCGTTGCGCTTCACGCCGGGGGCGTTGTTGCTGATTCTACCGCCCAGGTATCTCTGCACATGGCCGGTGTAGCGCTGGTATTGCGAGAGAACGGCGCTGTGGATTCCGCTCAAATCCTTGTACTGGTCATCGGGCTGGGCGGTCCATTTCTCAATGTTCTGCATGACCCGTTGCAGATTCTTCATACCCAGTGCGTTAGCCTGCATCTGGTTGTCGCCCAGGTCTTCCGACTGCGAGCGCGGGTCTTGGCCGCGGCCTTCATCGCCGCTCCACCACAGGCGCGGGTTGCCCTCGAGCATGCGGGTGGTCTCTGTGCGCAGTGCCTTCTTCTCCTTGGCAGGGTCCTTGAACTCCGGGCGGTACTGGTAGCCCCATTTGATGGCCCACTTATCGTAGTCGTTGATGCGCGGGAAGAGCCCCTTCTCGCCAATCTTGTCTTCGGGCTGTGCCACGTAGTTGAAACGCGCGTAGTCCATGATGCTCGATGTGTGGCCGTGCTTTTCTACCCACGCCTTGTCGCGCAGCTTGGCCACAGGTGTGGCAGCTGAGGCAATCATGTTGTGGCGCAGACCCAGGGTGTGCCCCACCTCATGGCTGGAGACGAAGCGTATGAGCTGCCCCATCAGTTCGTCTGAGAACTCCATCTTCTGTGCGCGCTTGTCGAGCGGGCCGCACTGCACCATGTACCATTTTTTCACGAGATTCATCACGTTGTGATACCAGCAGATGTGCGCCTCGATGATTTCGCCCGAGCGCGGGTCGACAATGTGCGGGCCGTAGGCATTCTCGGTCTCGCTGGGCAGGTAGCGCAGCACGGAGAAGCGGGCATCATCGAGCGACATGGTGGAATCGTTCTCTGGCCACTCCTTGCCCACAATGGCATTCTTGAAGCCGGCGGCCTCGAAGGCCACGTTCCAGTCATCGACACCCATCTTCAGGTACTTCACCCACTTCTTGGGCGTGGCAGGGTCTATGTAATAGACAATCTGCTTCTTCGGCTCCACCAGCTTGCCCGCCTTGTAAGCCTCCGGGTCCTTCGGCTCCAGCCGGTAGCGCGAGACAATGGCTTCGCGGTTGGTGGTCTGCTGCTCATCGCTGAACTCAGTGATGCGGTTGTTGAAATAGCCGACCCGCTCATCGAAGTAGCGGGGCTGCATGGGTGTCTCGGGCAGCAAGACGATGCTGGTGTTCAGCGAGAGCGTGGCCGAGCCAGCCCTGGCGATGGCACTGTTGCCGCCAGACATGCTGTAGGTGCGCAGTGTCTGTATCTCGATGTTGATGGGATAGGTCTTGATGGTGTCGATGAACGAGCGGTCACTCATGAGGCCGCCGATGCCCAGCTGCGAGCGGTCTGAGCTGGTGAAGCTGCTGACCTTGTTGTCTTGCATGAGCCACTTCGTGATGTTGATGAGCTGCGCCTCGGTCTGCGGGTTGCGGCCAATGACATCGAACTTGAAGACCACGGGGTCTACTGTCGACTGGCGCAGCGAGATGGCAATGCGGTCATCAGGCTTGGCGTACTGCGACTGCACGTACTCGCGCATGAAGAGGGATTTCTCGCCGTATTGCTCGAAATAGATGGCCGACTCGTTCACCTCTTCGCCGCTGAACTTCTTGAAGTCCTGTGGTACGCTGGTGAAGCGGGTTACCGCTAACAGCATGCGCCCCAACAGCGAGTCGGGCACTTCGAGATACCACTCGTTCTTGATGTGGCGGACTGTGAACAGACCCTCGCGCATGGAGCCGCCCTCTTTCACCACCTTATGGTAGGGCGAGTTGTGGTCCTTGACCGTAGTGTCGTTGCAGCACTCGGGCTTGGGAGCCTTCTTCGCGACTGCTACGGAGTCGGTTTTCGTGCCAACAGAGTCGGTTTTCACTGTGAGTGTGTCACTCTTAGTCTTGTCTTCAGGAAAGGCAACGGCTGTCTGCAACCCAAACGTGAGTCCCAAGGCAGCTAACATGATACTTCTGAACATAGTTTTTGTAGTTATTGTAAACATGGTGCAAAATTACAACAAAAATGCAACACTCACACCAACAAGGGCAGAATTTTATGCTTATTTTACATATCCCTTCTGCCCCTGCCGTGCGCTTGCTGGTTGCGCGGTTGCGGGAGATTAGTGCTTTTTTGCGTTCTCGCGGTATTTGCAGCAGCCGGGCAGCTTGCTGTAGACGGCCGCATCAGCCTTGAACGTGCCTGAGTCATGGCCGGCCGTGGCTATGGCCTTCTGCACCTGCTCGGGCGAAGCCTGCTTGTTATCGTAGACCAGCGAGAGCTGGCCGGTCTGCTTGTTCCAGCGGGCGGAGGTAACACCCTTCACGGTCTTGGCCGCTGCCTCGATGCGCTTCTGGCACATGCCGCAGTTGCCCTTTACTTCAAACGTGGTCTTGACGGTTTTGGCCTCGGCGGTGCTAAGACAGAACACGGCGGCCAAGAGAAGAATTGCTTGTTTCATAGTTGTTGTTTTTATTTTTTTGTAGGTGTGGTAGGTGGAGTAGGTATGGTAGGTGCGGTAGGTTTAGTAGGGGAGGGCTATTGGCTCATCATTGAGCGCTTGCCATCGAGCTGGGCGGCAGCATCAATGGCGAACACGCCGTTGGTGACAATCTCTTCGCCTTCGGCCAGACCATCGAGAACGACATAGCCATCGGGCAGGGCCGGGCCGAGGGTAATCTGGCGCATGAGGAACGTTGGCTGCTCTTCCGCATCATCTCTCACGTAGACTACAGAGCGGGTGCCGGTCCACAGGACTGCCGACTTGGGAATGATGACACCCTCTTCGGCATATTGCTGCATCGAGGCAGCCACGTTTGCCACGAGCAGCATCTCGGGCTTGAAGCGGCCGCCGCCGTTTGTCAGTTCGACCCGCACGCCGGCGGTGCGTGTCTGCCCGTTCAGCACGGGGTCGATGAAGGCGATGCGCCCTGTGAAAGTCTCGTTTGGCAGGGCTTCGGCGGTGAACTGCACCTGCTGCCCTCTGCGCAGGAACGGCAGGTCTGTCTCGTATGCCTGGAAGACCGCCCACACGCGGCTCAGGTTGGCTATCTGCAACAGCGACTGCCCCTGCCTGACATAGTCGCCCTGCTCTATCAGTTTCCTGATGACCGTGCCAGAGGTGTTGGCCTTCAGCTGCACATAGGGCGAAGCCTTCTTGTTGCTGACGACTTCATCTATCTGTGCCTGCGGGATGTTCAGCAGGCGCAGCTTCTCGGTGGCCGCCTCAATCAGCGCGGAGTTGCCCGTGGCGAGTGCCGACACCAGCTCCTGTTCTGCCGTGTAAAGCTCCGGCGAGTAGATGACGGCCAGGGTCTGCCCCTTGGCCACGGCATCGCCCACGGCGTTGATGTTCAGCTGTTCTATGCGCCCGGCCACATAGGCCGACTGCGACTGCTGCAGCCGCTGGTCTGGCTCAATCTTTCCGAAGAGCCGTATCTCCTTGTTGCCCGACGGCGCGCCCACTATCTCGGTCTCGACATTGGCCAGTGCCATGGCTTCATCGCTGAGCATCACGGCATTCGGGTCAATATCGCTGACGGGGGTCTCTCCGTTCCGCACCTTTATCAAGTCCATGCCGCAGATGGGGCACTTGCCCGGCTGGGGCTGCTTCACCTGCGGGTCCATGGAGCAAGTCCATGTGCCGCTGTCATCAGCCTCGGCAGCGGCGCTGCCGCCGCAGCTGACACACCCGCGCAGCAGCACTCCCAACACGAGCCCGGCCAGCAGCAATCCCAGCCCGCCAATGGCTTCGCGGAGCGAGAAGCGCCTGGGCGGCTGCTGCGGTGGAGTGGTATTTCTTTCTTCCATAGCTATTATCTTGTTTCGTTGATTACCTGTCTTTTGTCTTGTTCCGCCGGGAGGCTTTGCGCCGTTCTCTCCTGGTCGTGCGCCGAGGCTAACTTCTCGAACTCGGCCACCAGCATGTTGTACTGCGCCCGCGCCTCAGCCAGACTGAAGGCATAGTCGAGCTGCTCGCGCTCGGTCTGCAGCAGGTCGCTCAGCGTGGTGACCCCTGTGGCGTATTCCCTGGTCATCAGCTCCAGTGTCTGTTGCAGAATATCCGTGTTCTGCTGGTAGAGCCGCATCTTCCGCCGGACATCTTCCGCCTGCTGGCCAATGCCGAGCAGCTCGGCGCGCAACTTGTCGACCTGCCGCTGGTAGTTCTCATCGGCAGTCTGGCGCATCAGTTCGGCGGCGCGGCGCTGCGCCTTGACCTTGTGGCGATAGATGGGCAGCGTGACCTTCAGCATACCCATCCACATGTCCATGCCGTTCATGTCGGGCATGGCCATGCCGTCTTCCCGCTTCCTGTTGAGCATATACTGCACCCCCACGCCCACCATGGGCAGCCCCATGCGGCGCGCCTTGTCTTCCTGAGCCCCGAACTGCTCGCTCTGGGCGCGCAGCGACTGCAGGCCGGGCGAGCTGCGCTCAATCTCTGCCCACTCCACGATGGGCATATCGGTCAGCGCGATGGAGTCTGGCAGTGTCAGGGGCGACGACGGCTCGCGGTGCAGCAGCAGGTTGAACTGCTGGCGCTGCACCAGCTCGAGCGACTCCAGGCTCTCTATCTGCTCTTCCAGCTTCAGCTGCTCGGCCTGCAGGCGGTACTGGTCGCTCATGCGTGTGCCCTTCATGCCGTTGGTGGTGTTCGTGTATTTGTAGCGCGACAGCTCGCCCATCTCCTTGAACAGCGTGAGGTGCCGGCGCGTGGTGGCCAGCTTCTCACGGGTTATCAGCAGCTGATACCACTGCCGTTCCACTTCGTAGGCCAGCCGGATGCCGCTCTCGCGGTAGCGCTGCCACTCGGCCTCTGCCTGCCATGCCTTCTCCTGCCTGGCCGCCTTCATGGCCCCAAACCAGGGGAACATCTGCATGAGCGACACCGACAGCACCTGCCGCCCGTTGACCTGGGTCATGGGCCGGGGGTAGAAGTTGACCGACAGCTCCGGGTCGCCCAGCGTGCCGGCAGGGCAGACGGCCTGAACGGCGGCTTCATAGCTGTGCCAGCTGGCCATGACTTCAGGGTTTTCGCGCAGGGCGGCCCGGATGTAGGTCTGCAGGCTGTCTTGCGCCCGCAGCGGCAGGCAGGCCGCCAGGGCTAAGATGCCGCACACGACGGTGCGGGGCGAAAGCCAGCCCGCGCCCCCCCTGCCGGGAGTGCCGGAACGGGGCTTCGACCGGGCTTTCAGCGCATGTTCGCGCCACCAGCACTGCAACACGGGCACTACGAACATGGTCATGGTCTGAATCAGCATGCCGCCGAAGGTGGGGATGGACATGGGCACCATGACATCGGCCCCCTTGCCCGTGCTTGACAGCACCGGCAGCAGGGCAATGAGCGTGGTGGCGGTGGTCATGGCCGCCGGCCGCACCCGCTTCTTGCCGGCCTTCACGACGGCCTCTACGATTTCGTGCTTGTTAGTTGGCCGCTCGCTCAGGAAGGTCTGGTGGATGTAAGTGCCCATCAGCACCCCATCGTCAGTCGCGATGCCGAACAGCGCGATGAAGCCCACCCAGACGGCCACGCTCAGGTTGATAGTGCCCATGCCGAAGAGCGCGCGCATGTTGACACCCGCTATGCTGAAATCCATGAACCAGGGCTGGCCGTAGAGCCATATCAGGATGAAGCCGCCGGCAAACGCCACGAACACGCCCGAGAAGTGGATGAGCGAGGCCGTGACCGACTGGAACTGGAAGTAGAGAATGAGCAAGATGATGAGGAGTGCCACGGGGATGACTATCTGCAGGCGCTTGGCGGCGTGTTCCTGTTGCTCGTAAGTGCCGGTGAACGCATAGCTGACACCCTTTGGCAGCTGTATCTTGCCGCTTCTGACCTGCTGGTCTATTGCCTGCCTGGCCTTTTCGACCACGCTGACCTCAGCTTCCGCGCCCGCCTTGTCGAAGGTGATGTAGCCCACGAGGAACGTGTTCTCGCTGTTAATCATGGTAGCGCCGCGCGTGAACTGGATGTCGGCCACCTGCCCCAGCGGAATCTGCGTGCCATCGATGGCGGGCACGAGTATGTGGTCAAGCATGTCGGGCGCATCGCGCAGCTCGCGGGCGTAGCGCACACGGATGGGGAATCGCTCGCGCCCTTCGACGGTAGTGCCTTCGCTCATGCCGCCGATGGCTGTCGACAGGATGCTCTGCACATCGCCCACCTGAATGCCGTAGCGCGCCAGCTTCTCGCGGTCGAGCTGTATCTCGATGTACGGTGCGCCGGAGGCCCGGTCATAGTAGACCGAGGCATGGTTGATTTCAGGCATCTGGCGCAGGGCCTTCTCAAGCTGCAGGCCGGCCTTGTCTATGTCATCGAGGGTTGGGCCGTAGACCTTCAGCCCCATGGGTGCTTTCAGCCCCGTGGACAGCATGACCTGCCGGGTGGCTATGGGCTGCAGCTTGGGCGAGCCGGTAACGCCCGGCAGGCGCGTTACTTCGGTGATGGCTTCCCAGATGTCATCAGTGGTGCGTATCTCGGGCCGCCACTGGCGGTAGTAGTCGCCGTGGCGGCTGGGCACGAGGCTGTCGGCGGGCAGCAGGCGGAATCCCTCTGCGGGGTCGTAGGTGCCGCCCGCGGCCAGGATGAAGCGCCCGCGGCTGTCTGTCTTGAAGCGGGCGCGGTGGCCGTTCTCATCGAGCATGTACTCGGGGCGGTAGTTGATGACGGTCTCGTACATCTGTATCGGCGCGGGGTCGAGGGCGGAATTGACACGCCCCCACTTGCCCACGACCGTCTCTACCTCGGGTATCGACTTGATGCGGCGGTCGAGCAGCTTGCAGTAGCGGATGTTCTCCTCGACGCCGGTGTGGGGCATGGAGGTGGGCATGAGCATGAACGCCCCTTCATCGAGCGTGGGCATGAACTCCTGGCCGCACTGCCGCCAGATGAGCAGGCCGCAGACGATGGTGGCCACGGGAACGGTCATGAACAGCAGGCGGTGGCCGAGACACCAGCGCAGTATGCGCTCATAGCCGATGACCAGCAGCCAGAGCATGGTCAGGATGAAGGCCACGATGCCGCCCACGAAGAGCGTGTTGACCACGATGCCGTTTTCCGGGCCGAGGGGCAGCCACAGGTCGGCCAGCAGATAGACCGCCAGCACGACTATCAGCCCGATGAGCAGGTAGTTCCTTGCCCGGCCGGACAGCCGCGAGAGCCACGGCCAGCGGGCAGGGACGACGCGCCCGGCCACAGGCACTTTGAAGACTGAGAACACCCAGTAGGCCAGCGTGGGCAGCACGAGGAAGCCCAGCAGCAGGGCCGACATGAGGGCGAAGGTCTTGGTGAAGGCCAGCGGGTGGAACATCTTGCCTTCCTGTGCCTGCATGGCAAACACTGGCACGAAGCTGACAATGGTGGTGGCCATGGCGGTCAGTATGGCCGACGAGACTTCAGACACGCCGCTGTAGATGAGGCTGACGAGGTCGGCGGAGGAAGGGGCGACAGGCGGAGTAGGTGTGGCAGATTCAGTGGGTGGAGTGGGGGTGGCGGCTTCCATCTTCTTGACGATGTTCTCCATCATCACGATGGCCACATCGACCATGACACCGATGGCGATGGCGATGCCTGACAGGGCAACGATGTTGGCCTCTATGCCCGTCAGCTTCATGACGATGAACGTGCAGAGTACGGCCAGGGGCAGCATGGCCGCAATGACGACCGATGCCCGCAGGTTGACCACCAGAATCAGCACGACGATGATGCAGATAAGCACTTCGTGGGTCAGGGCTTCCTCGAGTGTGCCGATGGTCTCGCGGATGAGCTGGGTGCGGTCATAGAACGGCACGACCGTGACCTTCGACGTGCTGCCATCGCGCAGCTGCTTCTCGGGCATGCCGCTTTCCAGCTCGGCTATCTTGGCCTTCACGTTGCTGATGACCTCCATGGGGTTTGAGCCGTAGCGCGCCACGACCACGCCGCCGACCGCTTCCTGGCCTTCCTTGTCGAGCCCGCCGCGGCGGTTGCCGGGGCCGAAGTTCACCTTGGCCACATCCTTCACCCGCACGGGAATGCCGTTGCGGCTGGTGATGGCGGCGTTCTCCAGGTCCTCAATCTTCTTGATGTAGCCCAGCCCGCGAATCAGGTACTCGGCCTTGTTCACCTCCATGGTGCCCGCGCCCACATCTATGTTCGAGTTCTTGACGGCGAGCATCACCTGCATGATGTTCACGCCGTGGGCGCGCATGGCATCAGGGTCGAGGTCGACCTGGTATTCCTTCACGAAGCCGCCGACGGATGCCACTTCGCTCACCCCGTCTGCGGCGGCCAGCCCGTAGCGCACATAGTAGTCTTGCAGGGTGCGCAGCTCTTGCGGGTCCCAGCCGCCGTTGGGCTTGCCGGTCTTCGGGTCGCGCCCTTCCAGCGTGTACCAGAATATCTGGCCCAGCGCCGTGGCATCAGGCCCCAGCGTGGGCTGCACCCCCTCGGGCAGCAGGTCGGCAGGCAGCGAGTTCAGCTTTTCGAGTATGCGCGACCGGCTCCAGTAGAACTCCACTTCATCACTGAAGATGATGTAGATGAACGACATGCCGAACATCGAGGTGGCCCGGATGGTCTTTACGCCCGGGATGCCCAGCAGGGCGGTCGACAGCGGATAGGTCACCTGCTCCTGTATGTCCTTTGGCGAGCGCCCCATCCACTCGGTGGCCACTATCTGCTGGTTATCGCCGATGTCGGGGATGGCATCGACGGCAATAGGGGCGCGGGGCACAATGCCGCCGTGCCAGTTGAACGGTGCGGTAGCCAACCCGCCCAACAAGACGGCCGCCAGCACTAATGCGGCGACAATCCTGTTGGTCAGGAAATAATAGATAATCCTGTTAACCATACTATTATGGCGCAAAAGTACAAAATGTGCAGAAAATAAGGCATAAGCATCCCGTTTTTTTCTTTTTTTTTAACGGCTGGCGGGCTTCGGCAGTCTTTTTTCTC
>JAFLSH010000101.1 GCA_022511055.1 Prevotella sp.
CAGAAGCGCGGCAAGAAGCGCATGAAGCAGATTGGCAATGTGGAAGTGCCGCAGAAGGCTTTCCTGGCCGTGCTGAAACTTGATTGATTATAACCATAACAGAAATAACTAATAAACCAAAAATCCAAACAAAAGAGTATGCCAAGCATTAGTTTAGCCCCCAGAGATGTAGCCCGCGAGTTGGCCCGCCGTTACAGCACAATGACCCACGATGAGCTTGATATCCTTGAGAGCATCCTTGTGCCGATGAAGTTTTCAAAGAACGAGAAAATCCTGAAGGAAGGAGAGGTCTGTGAAAACATCTATTGGGTTGTGAAGGGACTGGTACGCCAGTTCTACTACAAGAACAACAAGGAAGTGACTGAATACATGGCATATGAGAACACGATTTTCATGTGCATCGAGAGCCTTTTCCGCGAAGAGCCTTCCCATCTTCAGGTTCAGGCCATCGAGCCCACCCTGCTCTATGCCATTCCCAAGCGCGAGCTGGACCAGGTGGCCATGAAGAGTGTCAACATTCAGATGCTCTATCGCAAGATTCTGGAGGAGAGTCTCATCTTGTCGCAGATTCATGCCGACATGCTGCGCTTCGAGAGCGCCCAGGACCGCTACCAGAAGCTGGTGAAGCGGCAGCCCCAGCTGGTGCTGCGTGCCCCGCTGGTCTACATTGCCAGCTATTTGCAAATGACACCTGAGACGCTGAGCCGCGTGCGCACGGCTGCCCTGCTTGGCGACTGACTGACACAAGGCTGTACCTCTCCGTCAGCCAAGTGTGCTTTCCCGCGCGCGCGTATAGTAGCTAATCAAACTGAACACCCCACACCCTCAACACCCCCGACACCCAGCCAGGGTGTCGGGGGTGTTGAGGGTGTGGGGCAAATAGCTTGTATGGCTACTATATTATTGTGCGCGCATACGCGCGCGAGATTTTTAGGAGTTAAGGGAGTTAGAGAAGTTAAAGAAGTTAAGCCAAATGTTCTGCCCGAAATTTTCGTAACTCAGCACTTTAGTCACAAAACTCACGGAGTATTTGCCGAAACTCACGGAGTAATTTTTCTAAAGCACCGCTTTTTCCCAAAAACTCACGGAGTAATTTCCGAAACTCATGGAGTAATTTTCAAAACTCGCGGAGTTTTGTCCGAAACTCCGCGAGTTTTTCGGCAAAAAGTGCCGGGTTTTTCGGTGATATTCCCTGCTTTCTGGGTTGCGTTTCCCGACTTCCGGGGAGGCGCTTATTTGTACAGGTATCTCTTGATGGACTTCTTCGGCGTTTTCACGAACTCCTCCTCGTAGATTTCTATCTCCGTGATTTTCTCGTAGCCGGGCAGGATTTGATTCAGCTCGTTGCGATTCTGCTCCATCGTGCTTTGCAGGTCGTTCTTGCTGAGTTTCTTGGCCTTCGCCTCTTCGAAGTCCGGGTAGACCAGCGCCACGAGCTTGTTGTTGCGCTGCACAACGATGCTCTCGACCACTAAGGGCATGGAGTTGAGCTTGTCTTCAATCTCCTCCGGGTAGATGTTCTGCCCGTTGGGGCCCAGTAGCATGTTCTTCGAGCGGCCGTTGATGTAGACATTGCCGTCGCGGTCCATCGTACCCAGGTCGCCCGTGTGGTACCAGCCGTCTTTGTCGATGACCTCTGCCGTTGCCTCCGGGTTTTTGTAGTAGCCCAGCATGACATTCAGCCCCCTGGTCAGAATCTCGCCCGGGGTGTTGTGCGGGTCGGGCGAGTCAATCTTCACCTCCATGTGCCGCACGGCCCGGCCGCATGAGCCCGGCGCAAAGGTGTGCCAGTCGCTGTAGCAGATGATGGGCGCACACTCCGTGGCACCGTAGCCTACGGTGTAGGGGAAGCCTATGTACTTGAGGAACTGCTCCACCTCCTGATTCAGTGCGGCGCCGCCGATGATGACCTCATAGAGCTGTCCGCCGAAAGCCTTCAGCACCTCCTTGCAAATCATCTCCCTGACCTTGCGGCTGACAACCGGCATTTGCAGCAGCAGCCTGATGCGGCTGTTCTGCACTTTCGGGAACACTTTCTTGCGGATAATCTTCTCGATAATCAGCGGCACGGCAATCACAATGACCGGCTTGATGTCGGCCAGCGCCTGTGCGATGATGGCCGGCGAGGGTACGCGATTCAGATAGTAGACATGGCAGCCGTGCAGGAACTCGAAGATGAACTCGAAGGCCATGCCGTACATGTGGGCCATGGGCAGCATCGAGATGACACGGTCGCCGCTGTGAATCGTCTTGCCCAGCACGTCAATGGCAAAGTCGAAGTTCGACCAGAGTGCGCGGTAGGGCACCATGACTCCCTTCGAGAAGCCGGTCGTGCCGCTCGTGTAGTTGATGAGTGCCATCTCCTCGCCCGACTGCTCCCGGTAGTAGCTGACATGCTCCTTCCTGAAGAACTTGGGGAACTTCTTGCCGTACAGCTCGTTCAGGTGGTCGCGGGCGTAGGTCAGCTTGTCGGTCCGGCTCAGCATGAGCGAGTAGTCGGGAGCGTTGATAATGCCCTCCAGCTGCGGCATCTGCTCCGGGTCGATGACCGTGGCCACGTGGTCGCCCACGAACAGCAGCCTGGCTTCCGAGTGGTTGACAATGTTGTGTATCTGCTCGGCGTTGAACTCGTGCAGAATGGGCACGGCTACGGCACCGTAGGTCAGCGTGGCCAGGAATGCCACGGCCCACTGGCTGCTGTTGCGGCCGCAGAGTGCTATCTTGTCGCCTTTGGCTATGCCGGAATGCTCGAACAAGATGTGTACCTTCTCTATCTTCCGGGCCACGTCGTGGTATTGCAGCGTCTGCCCCTTGTAGTCTGTCAGTGCATCTTGATTCCAATGGTCGAGAATGGTCTTCTCTATGAGCGCATTGAAACTGGGCGTTTGATTCGCTTCCATAGCTATGCTGTTAGTTTTCTATTTTGTATAAGTAGCGTTTGATGGACTTCTTCGGTGTCTTCTGGAACTCCTCCGCTTGCAGCCTGATTTCCTGTATGCGGCTGTATGCGGGCAGCTTCTCGTTCAGCTGCTGGCGGTTTTGCTCCATGACTTCCTTCAGTTCGGCCTCGCTGGCGTTCTCGGCATCGTCTTTGTCGGGATATACCAGCGCCACGAGATGCTCGCCGTTCTGCACCACCAGGCACTCGGCCACCATGGGCATCGAGTTGAGCTGGTCTTCAATCTCCTCCGGGTACACGTTCTGTCCGTTAGAGCCCAGCAGCATGTTCTTCAGCCGCCCCCTGATGAATATGTGGCCGTCGGCTGACATCGTGGCCAGGTCGCCCGTGTGGTACCAGCCCTCTTCGTCGATAGCCTCGCGGGTGGCCTCCGGGTTTTTGTAGTAGCCCAGCATCACGTTCTGTCCGCGCGTGATAATCTCGCCGGCCACGTGTTCCGGGTCGGGCGAGTCGATATGCACCTCCATGCCCCGCACGGGAGTGCCGCATGAGGTGGGCACGAAGTCGTGGTAGTCGCTGTAGGAAATCAGCGGGGCGCACTCTGTCGTGCCGTAGCCTGTGGTGATGGGGAAGTCGATGGACTTCAGGAACTGCTCCACCTCCTGGTTGAGCGCCGCGCCGCCGACAATGACCTGGTAGGCTTTGCCGCCGAAGATTTCGTAGACCTGGTTGAAGATGCGCTCCTTCACCTTCTTCGAGATGACCGGCATCTGCAACAGCAGCTTGACCACATTGCCCTGCACCTTGGGGAACACGTGCTTGCGGATAATCTTCTCGATAATCAGCGGCACTGCCACCACGAAGGCAGGCTTCACCTCGCCCAGCGCCTGGGCAATGACTGCGGGCGAAGGCAGGCGGTTGAGGAAAAAGAGGTGGCATCCGTGCATGAACGGGAACAGGAATTCAATGGCCATGCCATACATGTGGGCCATCGGGAGCATCAGCAGCATGTTGCTGCCCTTGGGCATGTGCGGGCCTATCACATCCAGGCAGAATGAGATGTTGCCCGTCAGCGCACGGTAGGGCAGCATGACCCCTTTCGAGAAGCCCGTCGTGCCGCTTGTGTAGTTGATGAGCGCCAGCTCCTCGGGCTGGTCCTCATGGTAGGCCACCTGCTCGGCGCGGAACGCCTTGGGGTATTTGCTGCCGAACATCAGGTTCAGATGTTCGCGCGCGTAGTCTAACTTCTCGCTCCGGCTGCACAGCAGCGAGAAGTCTGGCAGGTGGATAATGCCCTCCAGCTGCGGCATCTCGCTGGGCAGCACCTCCTTGGCGGCATAGTCGCCGACAAAGAGCATCCGCGACTCCGAGTGGTTGACAATATTGTGAATCTGTTCCGGCTGATACTCGTGCAGAATAGGCACCACCACGGCTCCATAGGTGAGTGTGGCCAGGTAGGCCACCGCCCAGTGGGCAGAGTTGCGGCCGCAGATGGCGATTTTGTCGCCCTGCTCGATGCCTGAGTTCTCGAAGAGTATGTGCAGCTTCTCTATTTTCCGTGCCACGTCGTGGTATTGCAGCGTGACTCCCTGAAAGTCGGTCAGAGCGTCGAGATTCCAGTTCTCAACGATGGCTTTCTGCACGCAGTAGTTAAAGCTATGAGTAGTTTCCATTGCACATTTTTGAAAATTTTGTGCAAAGGTAATCTATTTTCTGCACATTTGCAAGAAAAACGTGCAGTTTTTTACTCGTAGCGCATAGATTTTGCCGGATGGATATGGGAAATGAAGAAACTGGGGATAATCAGAACGACTAAACAGATGAAAAGTGTCGCCACGTTCAGCAGCACGGTGAGCGGTATGTTCAGCTCTACGGGTGCTTCGCTGACATAGTAGGTCTGCGGGTCCAGACTGACCAGCCCCGTGTGCTGTTGCAGCAGCACCAGGCCGATGCCGATTGCGTTGCCGATGATAAGTCCGCGCCCGATAACGAAGGCTGCAAACCAGAGAAACGTGTGGCGGATAGTGCCGTTGCGCGCGCCTAATGCCTTCAGGATGCCAATCATCGAAGTGCGCTCAAGAATGATGATGAGCAGGCCGCTAATCATGGTGATGCCGGCCAGGCAGACCATCAGCGCCAGGATAATCCACACGTTGATGTCGAGCAGCTCCAGCCAGGTGAAGATTTGCGGGTATGCCTCGTTGAGTGTCTGCGAGCCGAAGGTGTTGTTGTAGCGGTCGCGGTTGCGGTTGACCTTCTTGATGACCTCCTGGCTCACCTCGTCTACGCGGTCGAAGTCGCTGACCAGCAGCTCTGCACCCGAATATTGGTCTTCCAGCCACCCGTTCAGCCTGGCCGCCGTGTGCAGGTCGGTGAAACAGAACAGCTGGTCGAAGCGGGTCATGTTGGTCTGGTAGATGCCGCTGATGGTGAAGCGCCTTGTGCGCACGTCGTCCTCGCCAATGAAATAGGCGTAGATTTTGTCGCCGGCGTGCAGCTTCAGCTGGTCGGCCATCATCTGCGATACCAGCAGCTGGTTGGTGTTCTCCTTGTCGCTGAACTTTGGCAGGCTGCCTTCCGTCAGGTTTTGGCCGAGGAAAGTCAGGTCGTACTCAGGCCCTACGCCCTTGAACGCCACGCCCAGGAAGTCTTCCTCGGTCTTCAGGATGCCCTGTGTCACGGCAAAGCGCTCCACGTGCTTCACACCGGGCAGCGCTTGCAGCACCTGCATCATGCTGTCGTCGATGCAGATGGGGTATGACTCCGAAGAGCCGATAGACAGCAGGTTGACCACCTGTATGTGGCTGCCGAAGCCCACCGCCTTGTCGCGGATGGTGTGCTTGAAGCCCAGCACCACTGACACTGTGATAATCATCACGGCCAGCCCGATGGCCACGCCTGCGGTAGCAATGCGAATGACCGGCTGGCTGACCTTGTGGCGGTCGCCCTTGTCGCCATGTATCCTTCGGGCTATGAAGAGTGGTAGGTTCACGTTGTTTCGGCTCTATGGGTGGTTTCGCTCTCAGTTGGTCTTGTTGGGGTATGCCTCCAGTGCCTTCTGCAACACCACGAGTGCCCGCTCCAGGTCCTGTTTCTTCAGCACGTAGGCTATGCGCACCTGGTCTATGCCTGCGCCGGGGGTGGTGTAGAAGCCTGCTGCCGGTGCCATCATCACCGTCTCGCCCTCGTAGTTGAACTCCTCCAGACACCAGCGGCAGAACTCCTCGGCCGAGTCGACCGGCAGCTTGGCCACGGTGTAGAATGCACCCATGGGAATGGGCGAGTAGACACCGGGAATGCGGTTCAGGCCGTCAATCAGGCACTTGCGCCGCTCCACATATTCGTCATACACGTCGCGCATGTACTCCTCTGGCACGTCGAGTGAGGCTTCGGCCACAATCTGGCCGATGAGCGGCGGAGACAGTCGCGCCTGGCAGAATTTCATCACGGCCTTGCGCACTTCCTGATTCTTGGTGATAAGCGCGCCGATGCGTATGCCGCACTCGGAATACCGCTTCGACACGGAGTCTATCAGTATCACGTTCTGCTCAATGCCTTCCAGATGGCAGGCAGAGATATAGGGCGAGCCGGTGTAGATGTATTCGCGGTACACCTCGTCTGAAAACAGGTAGAGGTCGTACTTCTTCACCAGGTCGCGTATCTGGTTCATCTCGCGCCGCGTGTACAGGTAGCCTGTCGGGTTGTTCGGGTTGCAAATCATGATAGCCCGGGTGCGCTCGTTGATAAGCTCCTCGAACTTCTCCACCTTCGGCAGCGAGAATCCTTCTTCTATGGTGGTGGCAATGGTGCGTATCTTCGCACCGGCCGAGATGGCAAAGGCCATGTAGTTGGCGTAGGCCGGCTCAGGCACGATAATCTCGTCGCCCGGATTGAGGCATGACAGAAAGGCAAAGAGTACCGCCTCGCTACCGCCAGAAGTGATGATAATGTCGTCGGCCGTTACCTGAATGTTGTACTTCGCGTAGTAGCTGACCAGCTTTTCGCGGTAGCTCAGGTAGCCCTGCGAGGGTGAATACTCCAGTATGTTGCGGTCTATCTGCTTCAGCGCATTCAGGCCCACCTGAGGCGTGGGCAGGTCGGGCTGTCCGATGTTCAGATGGTAGACCTTTGTGCCGCGCTTCTTGGCGGCAGCGGCCAGTGGTGCGAGCTTCCTGATGGGAGACTCGGGCATTTCCAGTCCGCGAACAGATATTTCTGGCATCTTTTTTCTGCTTAATTCTATTAAATCAGGTGCAAAGGTAATACTTTAAAATGAAATAATGAAAGAAAAATTTGCGTTTTTCAGATTTATTGCGTACTTTTGCGCAATTAAAATCAAAAAATGACTGCAAGATGAACTATGAAGAATTGCTGGAATCGCGCAACGGCGCTGCCATGAACAAAGAGCAGCTGCCTTTTGGCATGCTATATAAGAAGGTGGTCGATGGCAAGTATGTCAACACGCTTGACCTCCGCCACGAACTGTCAGACAGCCTCGTCTTCTGCGAAGCCCTCGTCGGCGAGAGCAAGCAGAATGCCGAATTGCGCCACCAGCGCCAGATTCACTTCACCGTCGATGCTGACTCGGCGGGTATTTACGGTATCACACTGGAACGGGGCAACTACCGCACCTTCCAGCATCTGCTTGAAGAGAATCCCGCTATCGTGGCACAGAAGAACTTCGTCAACGATACCATTGCCAGCCTGCTGGAGTTTGCTACGGAGCTGCACAACCAGGGTGTCTGCCATGTCTGCTATGCGCCCAACAACGTGCTGGCGCGCAAGTCAGACAATGCGGCCATGCTGCTGTTCCACGGCTCGGCTTACCAGGCCGTGCGCGACCAGGGCATGCTCTATCAGGGCTGCGAAGACTACGTGGCTCCTGAGGTGCTTGAGGAAGGCACCATCACCGAGCGCGCCGACATCTATTCCATCGGCCGTTTCATTGAGTTCCTCTTCCGCGATGGCTCCATGCCCACTGATTTGAAGGCCGTGGTCAAAAAGGCTACGCAGGCCGACCCGGAAAAGCGCTATGCCTCGGCGGCAGACATGCTCGGCGCCATCAATAGCCGGCGCAACATGCGCCGCAGCCTGCTCACCCTCGGCGGAGCCCTGGCGGTGGCGGCCATCGTCTTCGGTCTTTACTTCGCCATTGTGCCTGAGAATCAAGACATAGAGTTCGTGCCGCTGCCCGAGAAGTCAGCCAGTGAAGACCCCTTTAGCGATGAGTTCGACTTGTCTACCCTTACGCCGCAGTTGGGCGATACGGTCATGACCGAGACCGATGCCCGCAAGATGAAGGAATATGAGGCCAAGGCCGAGCAAATCTTCCGCAAGCGCTACGCAGAGGAAGCCGAGCGGGTGCTGTCGAACATATACAACAAAGAGAACATGAGCGCTACGGAGAAAGAGTTCCTGACCACCAGTTCATCGGTCATGGAAGAGCTGGTCAATGCGCAGACCCGGCTGGGCAATGATGCCGGTCTGAGCGATGCTCGCAGCCAGAGCATAGCCACGGAAATCATCGAGCGCGTGTCAAACCGCATGAAGGCCGACATGAATGCCAAGGCCAAAGCGCAGTCAGAAGAGAAATCGCAGGCCAAGCCCATCATTGAGGCGCGCCCCTCTGCCGCAGAGCAGCTGAATCAGATTCGCTCGGCCATGAAGCAGGAGAGTACGCCCGCCAACAGCCACCCCGATACTGAAAACAAAAATACACCCAATAAAGAATAATGAGATCAAGAACAGCCCTCTGGTTTGAATGTAAAATCCAGTACGAGAAGACCGTGGAAGATGGCCTTCAGAAGAAAGTCACGGAAGCCTACACCGTCGATGCGCTCTCGTTCACTGAGGCCGAGCAGCGCATCACGGAGGAATTGTCGAGCTACATCAGTGGCCAGTTTGACATCAAGGACATCAAGATAGCCCCCTATAAGGAGATTTTCTTTGCCGATGAGGACTCGGCCGACCGCTGGTACAAGGTCAAGCTGCAGTTCATCACGATTGACGAGAAGACCGAGAAGGAAAAGCGTTCCAATGTCAACTATCTGGTGAACGCCGGCACTCTCAACGGAGCCGTCAAGAACATTGACGAGGCGATGGGTGGCACAATGATTGACTACGTGATTGCCGCCGTCAGTGAGACATCGCTCATGGATGTCTTTGAATACAACAAGAAAACCGAGCAGAACGACAAACCCGAGTTCGAGCAGTAATGGACTACAATGTCAGCCAGCAGCTGCGCCGCGTAGTTGACACTCTGCCGCAGGGTGTCAGGCTCGTTGCCGTCAGCAAGTACCATCCCGCCGATTACATCATGGCGGCCTACGCCGAAGGGCAGCGGATTTTCGGCGAGAGCCACGAGCAGGAGCTGCGCCTGAAGCACGCCCAGCTGCCTGCCGACATTGAGTGGCACTTTGTAGGCCATTTGCAGACCAACAAAGTCAAGTACATCGCGCCCTATATCAGCATGATTGAGGCCGTCGACTCCCTCCGTCTGCTCAGGGAAATCGACAGGCAGGCCGCCAAATGCGGTCGCACCATCGATGTGCTGCTCGAGCTGCACATAGCCGAGGAGACCACCAAGTATGGCCTGACCCCTGCCGACCTGCATCTGCTGCTCAGCGGCGGCGAGTGGCGCCAGCTTGCTCATGTGCGCATCTGCGGCCTGATGATGATGGCCTCCAACGTCGATGATGAGGTGCAGATAGCCCGCGAGTTCGACCAGGCCGCCGCTCTGTTTGCTGAGGTCAAGGAGCGTTACTTTTCCGATGCCCCCTGGTTTTGCGAGCGTTCATGGGGCATGAGCGATGATTATCCCATAGCCGTTGCCCACGGCTCAACCATGGTGCGCATTGGCACGACCATCTTCGGCCCCCGTGTCTACTGACACCGACTAACTTTTTGGAAAAAGTGTCCAACTATACATAAATTCGTATAACTAATTGGAACATAAAGTGTTATGGTATGTATAGTAGTCATTCCGCCTCCCTCAACTATACACGATTTTAACTAAATTCATGTGATTTTGTACACTTTAGGATTCCTGTTTCTGGTTGGGAATTACGCCTCCCAGTTTGACAAGACTGGTGGTCAAGATGAGGGTGGGTTTAGTAGGGGAGAGGTTTAGTAGGTAAAGTTGGTAGTGGAAAAGTCAAAAAACTCATGGAGTTTTGGAAAATAC
>JAFLSH010000102.1 GCA_022511055.1 Prevotella sp.
ATTTTGTTTTAATCATTTCCACAATACCTAAAAATAGTGAAATTCCCTGAAACCATGCCGTTATCCTTCCCCAAAATATCCTCAAAAATGCTGTCTTGATGTGTAGCTTCTTTGTTCCGCATTGTTTTTCCGAAAATTGTTAGCATCGCAGACAGGATTATTGCATCATTTTATGATTTTGCAGAAAGGTTTAGTGGGCAGTGAGGGAAACCAAAACGGAGGGCGGCAAAAGATTTCCGAAATATTTCTTAATTCAGCGGGCATAATTCATAATAAATTCGTAACTTTGCACGACAAAAATATAGAAATAAAGCAAGACTGGTTATGAGAAAAGTAATTGGCATCGGTGAAACCGTACTCGACATCATCTTCAAAGACGATAAGCCCATACAGGCCGTGCCGGGCGGCTCGGCGTTCAATGCGCTGATTTCGCTGGGGCGCGCCGGCGTGCCCGCCATGTTCATCGGCGAGGCCGGCAACGACCGGGTGGGCGCAAACGTGAAGCGCTATCTGACCGACAACGGGGTCGATGCCTCTAATGTCAACGTGTTCCCGGAGTCGAAGTCGCCCATCTCGCTGGCGTTCCTCGATGAGCATAACAACGCCGAGTATATCTTCTATAAAGACCATCCCAATGACCAGCTCGACTTTGTCTACCCTGAGGTAAACCCAGATGATGTGGTGCTGTTCGGCTCGTTCTTCGCCATCAACCCTGTGGTGCGCCCGCAGGTGATGGGCTTTCTGGAGTATGCCAAGAGCCATGGTGCCATTCTCTACTATGATGTCAATTTCCGCGCCTCCCACCGTCATGAGGTCATGAAGGTTACGCCGAACATACTCGAAAACCTTGAGCTGGCCGACATTGTGCGCGGGTCGAGCGAGGACTTTGAGGTGATGTACCGCAAGCGTGATGCGGACTCCGTGTACCGTTCCGAGATTTCCTTCTACACCAAGAAGTTCATCTACACGCAGGGTGCGGGGCCGGTGGAGCTGCGCGCCGAGAACGGCTTCCGCAAGCAGTACCCCACCGCGACTATGCACCCGGTGAGTACCATTGGCGCCGGCGACAACTTCAATGCGGGCTTTGTCTATGGGCTGCTCCGCTACGGCATCACCCGCGAGGTCATTGAGGCGGGGCTTACCGAGGAGCAGTGGGATGGGCTTATCGACCAGGCCCTGCTCTTTTCGGCCAACTGCTGCCAGAGCCTGAGCAACAGCATCGACTTTGAGTTTGCGCAGAAGGTCAGGAGCCAGGCGGCGCTGTAATGAAATTCCTATAACCACAAATAGCAATGAAACAAATCAATAGCAACATCTACTATGTCGGTGTCAACGACCGTAACAAGCACTTGTTCGAGGGTCTCTGGCCTTTGCCTAACGGCGTGAGCTACAACTCCTATCTTATCGTTGACGAGAAGGTCTGCCTGATTGACACGGTCGAGGTGGACTTCTTCGTGCAGTACATGGAAAACATCCGCGAGGTGATAGGAGACCGCCCTGTCGACTATGTGGTGGTCAACCACATGGAGCCTGACCACAGCGGCTCGCTGGCACTCATTCGCCAGTACTACCCTGATGTGCAGATTGTCGGCAACAAGAAGACGTTCCAGATGGCCGAGGGCTTCTACGGCCTGGCCAGCGGGCTGGTGGAGGTGGGCAACGGCCACTCGCTGTCGCTCGGCGCCCTGTCGCTCAGCTTTGTGCTGATTCCCATGGTCCACTGGCCTGAGACCATGGTGACCATCTGCACGCCGGCCGCAGGCGGCGGCAAGCCGGTCTTGTTCAGCGGCGATGCCTTTGGCTGCTTCGGCGCGCTTAACGGCGGCATCATTGACTCCCAGATAAACTGCGACACGTTCTGGCTGGAAATGGTACGTTATTATTCGAACATCGTTGGCAAGTACGGCACACCCGTGCAGAACGCCCTGAAGAAGTTGCAGGGCTTGCAGTTCGACTACGTCTGCAGCACCCACGGCCCCGTCTGGCATGAGCATATCGACAAGGTGATTGGCATCTACGACCGTCTTTCGCGCTATGAGGCCGAGCCTGGCCTGGTCATCTGCTACGGCACCATGTACGGCAACACCGAGCGCGCGGCAGAGGTCATTGCCGCCGCCGCCAGCGAGGCCGGGCTGAAGAACATAGTGATGTATAACGTGTCGAAGACCCACCATTCCTATATCATCCGTGATGTCTTCCGCTACCGCGGGCTGATTGTCGGCGCGCCCACCTACAATACGGGGCTCTACCATGAGATGAATGTCATGCTCGATGAGCTTTCGCAGAAAGACATCAAGGGCCGCCTCTTCGGCTGGTTTGGCTCTTACGGCTGGGCATCGAAGGCCGTGGCAAAGATTGCCCATTGGAATCACGAGCATCTGCACTATCAGCCGGTGGGTACGCCCGTGGAAATCAAGCAGGCGCTCACCGCCGAGACCAAGGCGCAGTGCGAGGCGCTGGGGCGCGAGATGGCGGCGCAGCTCTTGGCCGCAGACGGCCAGTAAGGGGCGCGGCACACGCAAATGCAGGCATGAAGGAGTCCGAAAATGCGGGCTCCTTCGTTTTTTTCATGGATTTTGTTTCGCCGTTTCAATTTATTTGCCTATCTTTGCAGCCGAAAAACAGAAAAGCCATGCGTGGGTAGCTAAAAATCGCCATAGCAAGTTTGTAACAATAAGCATTGACCAACTCCGGCCGAAAGGCTGGGGCAAAGGTGTTCTTTGGCTTGTTGTTACAATCGTTTCCTGACAGTTTTGCCCTGTTCTGGCAGCTCTTCGGCTGCTTCCTGGCACTTTCCTGACTGCTTTCTGGCAGTTCTCCGACTGCTCCCTGGAGTTTCCGGGGTGTGTTTCCCTCTCGAAATGCCATCGCCCGGCGGGCGGTGGTGCTGTTTTCTGTGGCTCTGTGCCGTGCTGTTGCATGGCATGCTGCCTTTTTGCATGACAAATAATCTGTTTTTTTATCTGATGAGAAGAAGAATTCCGTATCGGGTGTGCAGCTGCACCCCCCAGGGTCGTGTGACCCATCTTGAAGCCCGGTTGCTGCGGCAGCTGGTGAATCGTGAAATCCACCCCATACGCTGCGCCGGCAGCTGCCGGCAGAAAGCCATGAAGGCCATGCGCATCGGCGACCTGTGTGCCGAGGCCGGCCACTTCCTGTGGGCGCGGCAGGTGTGGTGCTTAGGCATCAGCGAAATCTGCGGAAAGGACTATCGCGAGTGGCGCGATGTGTGGTTTAACACACGGCTGGTCAGGCTGGCCGATGTTGTGGCGGAAGAAGAGGCACTGATGCTTGGCCGCCGCGCCGACAGCCTGTGGCGCGCGTTAGGCCATCCCGAGATGGTGGGCTACGCCGCTTCCGTGTTGTGCGAATATGACTGGCTGTGGTACGAAAAATACAACTATGACCGAAACGGCTGGGCCGACCGCTGCCAGCCCGCTTTCGAGGCACTGGAGCGCCAGCAGGCGGCCGACAGCCTGTTCCGCGAGGGGCAGAGCGACTGGCAGCCGCCCTGCTCGCAGGATTTTTTCGGCCATTTCCAGGATATAGCGCCCGTAAAAGAGGAGTTTTCGTGGATTTATGGCGATAATTGACAGTCGCACGGCGTGTTTTTTGAAAAAAAAGTGGGATTATTGTTGCGTAATTCGATTTAAATGCTTAATTTTGCTGACAAAATGTTACTATAATCGGTTAAAAATGGAAAGAATTGACAAACTGGATAAGAAGATTCTAAGCATCTTGTCGAAAAATGCGCGCATACCCTTCAAAGATGTGGCTGCGGAGTGCAACGTGTCGCGCGCAGCCATCCACCAGCGTGTGCAGCACTTGATAGAGGCAAATGTGATTACCGGCAGCGGCTTTGATGTCAATCCGAAAAGCCTTGGCTACCACACTTGTACCTATGTGGGCATCACGCTCGAGAAGGGGTCTATGTACAAGACCGTTGTCGAGCGCCTGCAACACATTCCCGAGGTGGTGGAGTGCCACTTCACAACCGGCCCCTACACCATGTTGCTCAAGCTCTATGCCCGTGACAACGAGCAGCTGATGAACCTGCTCAACGGGCAGCTGCAGGAGATACCCGGCGTGGCGGCTACCGAGACGCTGATTTCGCTGGAACAGAGCATCAAGCGCGAGATTCCCGTTCACATTGAAGAAGACTGACCCGCAACTATGAGACCATTCGACCTGAAGGCGAGTCTTGGCGAGGTCTATGGCTGCTTTCCCGCTGCCGCAGTGCGCCCTGTCATTGGCATCACCGGCAACTTCGAGGGCACAACGTGCTGCTTGGGGCAGGGGTACTACGAGCAGGTAGTCAGGGCCGGCGGCGTGCCGCTGGTCATTCCCCCCTGTGCCGACAAGGAAGTGCTGATGAACACCCTGGCGCACATTGACGGGCTGATTCTCAGCGGCGGCGGCGATATCAATCCGCTCTACGCCGGCGAAGAGCCTGTGCCGCAGCTGCACGGCATCAACCGCCAGCGCGACCTGCCCGAGTTGATGCTGGCGCGCCTGGCCTGCAACCGCCAGCTGCCCGTTCTGGGCATCTGCCGCGGCATTCAGACGCTGGCAGTGGCCATGGGCGGCACGGTGTGGCAGGATATTGACCACCCGGAGAACGGTTTCCTGCCGGCAGAAGGCCGCCGAATCAAGCACTCTCAGGAAGCTGACCGCGCAGAGCCCACCCACACGGTGAGCGTAGCGGAAGGCTCAATCCTGTTCGATATTTACGCCGACACGCCATCGGCCCAGCCGCACATTCCGGGCGCTAAGACACTCTATGTCAACTCTTTCCACCATCAGGCGGTCAGAGAGCCCGGCGACAAGTTCCGTGTAACGGCCACGGCGGCCGATGGGGTGGTTGAGGCTATGGAGAGTACGGAGTTCAAGCCCATTCTGGGCGTGCAGTGGCACCCGGAGTGCATGGGCGATGAAGGGCTGCCCATCTTCCAGTGGCTGGTGCGGCAGGCCCGGGCCTATCGGCAGGTGCAGCAGGTGCATGACCGTGTGCTGACACTCGATTCCCACTGCGATACACCCATGTTCTTCCACCAGGGCATTCATTTTGACCAGCGCGATGAGCGTATCCTTGTCGACCTGCACAAGATGACCGAGGGGCGGCAGGATGCCACAATCATGGTAGCCTATCTGCCGCAGCCGAAAAGCGGCGAGCCTTTCTCGGCAAACGTGGCTTTCCCGGTGCAGAGCCCCACGGCGTATGCCGACTTGATGTTCGACAAGATAGAGGAGATGGCCGCCAACAGCCGCGACTACCTCAGCATAGCCCGCACTCCCGCCGAGCTTTACGACAACAAGCGGCGCGGGCGCAAGTCTATCATGCTGGGCATCGAGAATGCCCTTGCGCTGAACGGCCAGCTGCAGAACGTGGCGCACTTTGCGCAGCGTGGCGTGGTCTATATCACGCTCTGCCACAACGGCGACAACGATGTGTGCGACTCGGCCCGCGGCAGCGCCACCCACGGCGGCGTGAGCCGTTTTGGCGAGCAGGTTATCCGCGAGATGAACAGGCTGGGCGTGATGGCAGACCTGAGCCACGCCTCAGAGAAGAGCTTCTATGATGCGCTGGACATCAGCCAGACACCCATTGTGTGCAGCCACAGCAGCTGCCGCGCGCTCTGCGACCATCCACGCAACCTGACCGATGAGCAGATGCGCCGCCTGGCCGCCAAGGGTGGCGTGGCGCAGATAACACTCTACGCCGGCTTTCTCCGCCAGCAGGGCGAAGCCACCATTCTCGATGCCATGAGCCATCTGGAGCATGCCATTGAGGTGATGGGCATTGACCATGTGGGGCTGGGCACTGATTTCGATGGCGATGGCGGTGTGCGCGGACTGGCCGATGCCTCTGAGCTTACCAATTTCACGCGCCAGCTGCTGGCGCGCCGCTACAGCGAGAGCGACATTCAGAAGATTTGGGGCGGCAACTTCCTGAGAGTCATGGCTCAGGTGCAGGGCAGCCGAGAATAAACAATGAGACAATGAACAAACGACTGACATATCTATTACGCAGTGCCGCTGCCGTGTGCCTGCTGCCGTGCATGGTGGCCTGCGGCGGCACCAGAAAGAGTGCTGACATGGCGGCAACGGCCGCACAACCCGTGGGGCCGGCCTTCTCGGCCGACTCTGCCTATCAGTTCTGCCAGCAGCAGTGCGACTTCGGGCCGCGCACCATGAACAGCGAGGCGCACGAGCGCTGCGCCGCATGGATTGCCGGCAAGTTCCGGCAGTACGGGCTTGAGGTAAGCCTGCAGCAAGCCACGCTCAGCGGCTATGACGGTACGCCCCTGCGCGCCACCAATATCATGGCGAGCTACCAGCCGGCGGCCAGCCGGCGGGTGCTGCTCTGCGCCCACTGGGATTCCCGCCCCTGGGCCGACAACGACCCCGATGAGGCCAACCACCGGCAGCCGGTCATGGCGGCCAATGACGGCGCTTCGGGCGTGGCCGTGATGATAGAGCTGGCACGGCTGATAAGTGCCGACACGCTGAACGTGGGGGTAGACTTTGTCTGCTTCGATGCCGAGGACTGGGGCGTGCCCGAATGGGCCGACTTCAGCGGCGACCACGGCAGCACCTGGGCACTGGGCGCGCAGCACTGGGCCGGGCAGTTTGCCGCGAGCCACTCCCCGTCGGCTGACCGGCAGGCGGCGCCTGCTCCCCAATACGGCATACTTCTCGACATGGTGGGCGGTCAGGGTGCCCGCTTCTTCCAGGAGCAGGTGTCGATGGCCTTTGCCCGCTCCGTGGTGGAGAAGGTGTGGCGCGCCGCCGAGGTGGTGGGCTACGGCGGCTACTTTGTGCGCGATGAGGGCGGCGGCATTACCGATGACCATCTGCCTGTCAACCAGGTGGCAAAGATTCCCTGCATCGACATTATTCCCTACTATCCCGACTGCGAGCAAAGCTCCTTCGGCCCCACGTGGCACACGGTCAGTGACGATATGCAGCACATAGACCGCGCCACGCTCCAGGCGGTGGGCCAGACCCTTGTGCAAGTGCTGTATTCGGAATAAGAGACAATTTTAGTGCCTTTTTGAGACGCCTTGACAAGTCAGTGAGACGAGATTATAGGCTTATCATATCTGCAAGAACGCCGATTCGGCGTTTTTGCAGTAACTTTGCAGTCAAGTTTTCAGAGTTATTGTTTTGTGAAGCGTAGTTAGTAGTTTCAGAAAGGCTGCCCGTATGTGAATATGGGCAGCCTTTATGCTTTACTGCCCCCTGGGAGCGGGCTGGCACACCCGGGCGGCTGGGCGCACCTGCGCGCCCGCCATGCCTCAGATTTGCCCGGACTCCACCATCAGCACCACGCGCTCGGTCAGGCGGTCTACGCCCTCAGGGTCGTACTCCTTCTTGAGCGAGGCGCCGAAAGTCCAGGCGAAAACCTGCCAGAAGCCGGCGCGCACAGGCCCGAGAAACGCCTGTATGGCTTCGTAGCCGGTGGAGTTGCACTCGCGGTTGACCAGCTTGATGAGCAGCTTGCCCTGCGAGTAGGTGAGCTTCTTCATGCGGGGCTTGTATTCCCTGACTATCGAGGCTTCCACCACCTTCATGTGCCTGGCCTTCGCCTCTTTGTTGGGCAGGGTCTCCATGTACTCGGCAGTCTCAATCAGTATCTGGCGCACTTCCTTGGCTATGGGCAGCACCTTCTTGACGTTGCGCACCAGCCGCATGTAGTCTCCCTGCTGGCGGCTGTTCTTGAAGGCCATGGCGGGATAGACATAGACGTTTGACATCTCCATGTACTGAATGCTGTCGCCCCGGTCAAGCACCTTGCCCACCTTGACCGTGGGCACAAAGACGGGAGCGTCTGTGCCCTTCGTGCCGGCCTGCTGCCTGGTTTCCTGCGCGCAGGCATCGGCTGTGGTCATTGCGGCAAAGGCCAGCAAAAGCCAAAGTCGTTGCATTGTGGCTGCAAAAGTACATAGTTTTTTCTAAACGGGCGTACTTTTGGCGGTTAATTATTTGTAATTTGTTTCGCCGTATGGAAAAAATATGTTACCTTTGCAGCCGCCAAAAGGCCAGCCGCCGCAGTCTGTCAGGGTCTGCCGGCTGAGACTGCGGCGCTGAAAGTCATGAAAACCCTAACGATAACTGTATAACTAAAAGAAAGAGAAATGTTTCATATCTACGAAGGTTTCCATCTGGTCGATGCGTACCACAAGATGCGCCACCAGCGCAAGTATCACCCTGCCGATTCGACAGTTCGTGCCATTAAGATTCTGATAGTCGCCCTGGTGACGCTGTTGCTGTGGAACATGCCGGCCGAGTGGTACGGCATACAGAATCTGACCGTTATCCAGCAGCGCATTATCGCCATCTTTGCCTTTGCCACGCTGATGTGGGTGCTGGAAATCGTTTCGTCATGGGCCACTTCGGTGTCTATCATTGTGCTGATGCTGCTTTTCACGACCGACAGCGGCATCTTGCCGATGGTGAACGAGGCGGAAGTGGGCAAGCTGCTGTCTTACAAGGGGGTCATGGCCACCTTTGCCGACCCGGTCATCATGCTGTTCATCGGCGGCTTCGTGCTGGCCATTGCCGCCACGAAGACCGGGCTCGATGCCCAGCTGGCCAAGGTGCTGCTGAAGCCCTTTGGCACGAGGAGCGAGATGGTGCTGCTGGGCTTTCTGCTCATCACGGGCCTGTTCTCGATGTTTGTCAGCAACACGGCCACGGCTGCCATGATGCTGACGTTCCTTACGCCGGTGTTCCGCCAGCTGCCGCCTGAGGGCAAGGGGCGCATAGCCCTGGCCATGTCTATTCCCGTGGCGGCCAACCTCGGCGGCATGGGTACGCCCATCGGCACGCCGCCAAACACCATTGCGCTGAAATACCTGAACGACCCCGAGGGGCTGAATCTCGGACTGGGTTTCGGCCAGTGGATGCTGTTCATGTTCCCGCTGGTGCTGGTGCTGATGTTCATCAGCTGGCGCATTCTCCTGAAGACGTTCCCCTTCACGCAGAAGACCATTGAGCTGAACATTGAGGGCGGCATGAAGCGCGGATTCCATGCCAACGTGGTCATTGTCACGTTCTTCGTTACCGTGGCCCTGTGGCTGCTCGACCGCGTGACGGGCATCAACTCCTACACCGTGGCGCTGGTTCCCTTTGCCGTGTTTGCCCTGACCGGGGTCATCAATAAGCGCGACCTGGAGCAGATTAACTGGTCAGTCATCTGGATGGTGGCCGGCGGCTTCGCGCTCGGCTACGGCCTGAACGCCTCTGGGCTGGCTGCCAACGCCGTGGAGAGCATTCCCTTCGGCGACTTCTCGCCGCTGCTCATTCTGCTGTTGGGCGGCCTCATCTGCTATCTGCTCTCGAACTTCATTTCCAACTCGGCTACTGCCGCCCTGCTCATGCCCATTCTCGCCATTGTCTGCGGCGCCATGGGCGACAAGTTAGAGCCTATCGGCGGCACGCCCACCGTACTCATCGGCGTGGCCATAGCCGCTTCGAGCGCCATGATTCTGCCCATCTCTACGCCGCCGAATGCCCTGGCATTCGCCACGGGCTATGTGCAGCAGAAGGACATGGCGAAGATGGGCATTATCGTGGGCCTGATTTCCATGGTGTTAGGCTTCGGCCTGGTCTATCTCATGGGTACGTTGCACGTTATCTGACGGATGTCTGGACAATGACATAGGACACACTATGTCATTTCAGTATAAAAGAGCAATCAAACCGATTGCTCTTTTTTTCAAATATATTTTGGTAGTTTCAAATAGTGTTTGTATATTTGCGGAACAATAGATGATTTTAATGTAAAACTCTTATACAATGAACGTAAGGAATATTAGGAAAATCGAGAGGGCGGACTTGCCGATGCTTGCCGAACTGGCAAAGGACAAAACCATTGAAACGAGGGATGACATTTGCTTCGAGCATAGCAAGATGTATTTGTCTGATGATGGCGAGGTGTTGTGTTTCATTGTCTTGCGTGAACGTTCACTCATTGAGTTCTTTAACGGAAATATTCCTGCGGATGAAAACGTAAAGACAGACAAGTACTACGAGGAAGGGGATGAATGGTTTGTTAAAGAAGATAT
>JAFLSH010000103.1 GCA_022511055.1 Prevotella sp.
TCCGTGAGTTTCGGGCAAAACTCACGGAGTAATTTTCCTAAAGCACCGCTTTTTTCCAAAAACTCACGGAGTTTTTCGCCGTCATTCCGCCGTTATTCCGCCGAATTTCCTTTTTTGCTGAGTGGCGAGGGGGCGCACTTCCGTTTCCGAATCTGCTCCTGTACTGCCAGCTTGCGGCCTACGCGGTCGAGCCGCTCCAGGGCATGGGTGCGGGCAAGGAGAATCTGGTGGCGATAGACCAGACACGTGGCCGCCAGATAGACTACCACCTGAGCCCAGAGGGCAGCATACTCGAGGCTAACGTCATCGAGGGTGGCCCCCATGGTGTTCATGCGCACAAAGGCGCGCACGCCGAAGGTAGAGGGGAACAGCCATGACACGCCCTGCCAGAAGCCGGGGATGGCAGACTGCGGCCACGACACACCGCTGAGGAACAGCAGGGGCACGGAGACAAAGACCATCAGCAGCATCACGTTCTCGCGGTAGCGGACAAGGCATGACACTATCATGCCGAAGAAAATGCAGGCCAGCGTGTAGGGCAGCATCAGCGCCAGCAAGTCTTGCCAGCGCGCCAGCGCCACAAACGAGAACAGGCGGGGCACGGCCAGCGTGAGGTAGGCCCCCATAACGGCATAAATCATGAAATAGCAGAGTGCCTTGCCGCCCACGACACGGAACACGCCCTGATAGTGGGTGTCAATGGGCATAAGGTCATGGTAGCGGTTGCGCTCGCGGGCAGTACCCGCCGAGAGGCCGATGCCAAGCACCAGTGTCTGCTGCAAGATGAGCATCAGCACACCGGGAAGAATGAAGTTGCCGTAGCCGCCGGCGGGGTTGAAGATAGAGATGTCGGCGAAGTCCAGCGGGCGCGCGCTGATTTGCTCCTCGCGCCGGGTGTAGTGGCCCGAGAGCTGGGTCTGAATGCCGGCATTCATCTGCTGGGTCACGGCCACCGCCGTCTGGTAGATGGCCTTATAGGTGAGCATGAGGCTCATGTCGCAGTAGACACTGAGAGTGGCCTGCTCCATGCGATTCAGGCGGGTGGCGAAGTCGGGTGGAAGGTAGTAGATGCCCTTCACCAGCTGCCGGCTGACCAGCGAGCGGGCCTCGTCCATGTCGGCGGCGTGGTAAGCCACCCGCACATCGGGCGAGGCATCGGCCTCGCGCACAAACTGCCGGCTAAGCGAAGAGTGGCTGTCGTCGACCACGCAGACCGGCACATCGCGCACCACCTCGTTGTTGTAAATCCACGAGTAGAGCAGCGGATAGGCTAACGGCACAAGGATGAAGAAGATGAGTACCCCTTCGTCTTTGACCACCTGGCGCATCTCGCTGGCCCAGATGTGGCAGGCATCTTGTATGGCAGTTTTAAGGTATGTAAACATAGGTCAGCATGGCGTTCTTGATTTTACGACAGACAAACACGGGCAGCAGGGCAAAGCCTACGAGCGCCACCAGATGGAGCCACGACTCGAGCAGGGGGTAGCCGTTGAAGACCATAGTCTGATAGACCATGTAGTAGTGGCGCAGGGGAAAGAGCCAAGACAGCGACTGCAACGGGGCATCCATGCCCATGACAGGGAAAGCCGAGCCGGCCATGGAGAACGAGAGTACCGCCCAGAGCGAGCAGACACTCATGGACATGCGCAGCGAAGGCATCAGCCCGAAGGCAAAGATGCCGAAGCCCTGAGCGGCCATGACCTGCAGCAAGCCCAGCAAGACGAGCCGCCAGGCACCTCCCTGGTGGGGGAAGTGCAGAATGCCGAAGACATAGTACTCATAGGCGTAGACTATGGCCAGCCAGATGAGCATCTGGGGCAGGAACTTGCCCAGCAGCGCCTTCAGAATGCTGTAGTCGGCCGCCTGAATCCACTCCTTGGAATGGCCGAACTTCAGCTCCATGCCGATGGAATAGGCCGTAATGAGGAATATGAAGAGCATGGTCACGCCGGGCACGAGCATGGTAGACAGATAGGAGTTATAGTTGGTCCAGGGGTTGCCCACCTGATGAAGGTCGACACGAATGGGCTGCAGGAATGCCTGTATCTGCTCAGGGGTGTAGCCCTTGGCGCGCATGGTGGTCTGCCCCACGGCGGCCGAGCCCAGGGTGGAGATGGTCTTGAGGTCTTTCATCAGCAGCGAGCCCGACATGACTGATGCCATGTTGTAGTAATAGGAGATTTTGGGCTGCCGCTGAGACAGCAGCTGTTCGGTAGTGCCCTTGGGAATGTAGAGAAAGGCATAGATTTCGTTGCGCTGCATGGCCTTGCGAGCCTCAGACATGGACTCGTAGTGCGCCACGACACGCGAACTCTGGAACGCATCGAGCCGGCGGGTCAGCGAGCGGGTGGTGGAACTCTGGTCCAGGTCGACAATGCCTATCGGCATGTCCTCCGGCAACCCCTCGGCCATGAGTGACGTGAAGAACACCATGGTCACAACGGGAAACACCACCATGCAGAAGAGGTAGATGGGATTCTTGCAGAGAATCCGCAGCTCACGGGTAACAAGGCTGAGCAGCCCCCGAAACCAGTCCGCGCGTACAGCCATATCAACGCTACTTTATCACCAATGACATGCCCGGGCGCAGCCCTTCCAGCTTCTCAACGGGGCGGGCCTTCACCTCGAAAGTCTTCAAGTCGTACTGGCCGTTGGCCTTCGTGGCCTTCCACACGGCGTACGAGCCCTGGTCCTTCAGATAGTAGACCTTCAGCTTCAGATTCCTGTTGAACGCGGGCACGAAAGCGGTCAGCTCCTGACCCACCTTCATGTCGCCCAACTGGTCTTCGCGCACGTTGAACGTGCCCCACATGTCATCGAGCATGGAGATGGTCATGATTGGCGATCCCGTGCCAACCAGTTCGCCCACCTTCGGGTAGATGTCGCTGACTTCGCCCTCCATCTGGGCCGTCTGCACGGTCTCGTGGACATAGGCGTTCACCTCTTCGACTGCACCCTTGGCGCGGTCAACCTGGGCGGCGGCGGCCAGCTTGTCTTCGCGGCGGGCACCGCTCACGGCCATGTCATACTGGCTCTGGGCGGCCTTGCACTGGGCCTCCATGGCCTTGTACTGGGCAAAAGCCTCATCGCGCTTCTGCGCCGACATGACCCCTTCGTCGAACAGGCGCTGCACGCGCTTGTAAGACTTCTCGGCTATCTCCAGACCGGCCTTGGCCTGCTGCAACATCTGAAAGGCGGCCTGCACCTGCTCCTTGCGGGCACCGTTCTGCGCCTTCAGCTCAAGGGCGGCAGCCGCGTCTTCGGCGCTCTGCGCCTGGTGCATCTTGGCGCGTACCTCGGGAGCATCAAGAATGGCGAGCGTGTCGCCAACCTTCACGTAGTCGCCCTCCTTCACGCGGATTTCCAGAATGCGGCCGGGCACTTTGCTCGACACGCGATACTCACTCACCTCAACCTGACCCTGTATGACCTGCGGGTCACGGCCAAGCGTGAAGAAACCTATCAGGGCCACAATGATAACCACTGTTGCAAAACCAATAATGGCCAGCAGAATGTTGTTATGTTGACTTTTTGCAGACATATTTGTTTTTTCTCTTTACGGATTTTACAGTTTTACAATCTTTTGAGTAGCATTTCCTCTCATCGTCTCACTCTTCAGTCAGAACGCCAAGCGCCTTTTTCAGATTAATCTGCGACAGGCGGACATCAATCTCGGCATCAATCTTCTGTGACTGGGCTTGCAGCCACGCCGTCTGGGCCTCCATGACCGTTGACAGCGTGATAACCCCTTCGCTGAAACCGAGATTGGCGGTGCGCAGATTCTCATCGGCACGGCGGATGCTGGATTCAGCCAGGGCCAGCCGCTTGTTGGCCTCATCCATCCGATAGTTCATCTGGCTGACCTGCAACTCTATCTTCTCGCGCGCCTCATCGAGTTCCATGTTGGCAATGGCGGTGGCACCCTTGGCCGCCCGCACCTTGTAGGTCACATCGCCCCAGTTCCAGATGGGTATGCGCACCAGCACGCCTACGTTCCAAAGGCCGCCGAACTTCTTCTCAAAACCGTTCAGCACGTTTGGATTCGTGACAGCATAGCCCCCGGTCAGCGCCACTTGCGGCAGGTTGCCCGCCCTGAGGATATTGGTGGCCTGCCGGCCCATGTCTATGGTGTTTTGCAGTATCTTCAGCTCGGGGCGGTTGTCCATGGCCTGCTCCATGTCGGGCTGCGAGGTCAGCCGGGCCACGGCCAGCGACTCCGTGTCCTCATCGGCCAGCGTGACAGGCTCATCGAGCGGCAGGCCGATGGTCTGGCAAAGCAGCATCTTCGACAGCACCAGCCCATCGTTGACCTTTGTCAGTGTCATCTCGGCCTCGCTCACCTTCACTTCCACCGAAAGGCCATCACTCTTTGTGGCTACGCCCTCGGCTATCATCTTGTGAACATCGGCATTCAGCTTTTCGAGCAGCTCCAGATAAGCCTTGGCCAGCCGCTGCTTGTGTTTCAGCGACACTACCTGCCAGTAAGCCTGGTCAGTATCGTAGATGACTGCCTGCAGCTTGGCATCTGTCGAGTTGGCGGCCATCTGCTCCGCGAGGTCGGCCATGCGGTTCATGGCAATGATGCTTCCGCCCATGAACACGGGCTGGGTGAGCATCACAGAGCCTGCCCAGAGGTTGCGGGTATCGGTGCGGAAGGCATCGACAATGCTCTGCCCGAGGTTGTTGAGCCCTGCTCCCACCTGCTGAATGTTCTGCCCCATCTGCAGCTGCATATCGCCAATCATCTCCTGGAAATTCTCAGCGGGTATGCCCAACAGGCCAGCCATGTTGGCCAGCTGCTCCATAGGCAGCTGCGACCACAGGCCGGCAGCTCCCTGCTGTAAGGCGCCGGCAGCGGTAGTGCCGAGGTTAGACAGGGTGTTTTTCTGCTGACCGCTAAGAATGGAGACTTCCCTGCTCGTATGCTCATAGGAGCCTATGGCACTAAGGTGCGGCAAGTACTTCGTGCGAGCCGACTTGCGGACATTGCGCGCCACGTCTTGCTTCACCCTTGAAATGCCGAGCTGCTTATTGTTGCGCAGCGCCATGGCCCGACAACTGTCGAGGGTCAGCAGCTGCTGTGCGCCGGATGTAAAAGGCAGAAAGGCAAAAAGGCAAAAAGGTAAGACCCGTTTCACCCTACCCTTCTTCGTTTGCTGTCCCTTCTTATTCATATAGTATCGTTCTTGGTCTTTTATCGTCTCGTGTTCTATCCTCATTTCCGAAGCCGGCCGCCTAATCAAACCCGATAGTGCGGCTGCCTATCATGTGGCCATCGGCGAAGATGCTGACCCGGTAGCTGCCAGCCTCAAGCATCTGAGACACATTCCAGTAGACCGACACGGAAGTTTCCTCGCCGGTGTACTCCACGTTCTTCTTCATGGTGTATTCCAGATTCTTGTTCTCGTAGGCAAAAGTGCCGCCGCCACTCAGCGCGTTGCCGCCGGGGTTGGTAATGCGCACGTAGACGGTGCGGTTGCCGTTTGAGGCCGTTACGTTGCGCGTGATGGTGAAGTTCACCTGAACAGACTTGCAGTCCTTGACTTTCTTGGCTGCCTTGCCGCGCTTGTTGATGAGCTGCATCTGAATGTTCGTGGCATCGAGCTGCGCAGCAATGGCCACCTTCTCAGACAGTGAGGCTTTCTCGCTGCTCAGGCCGGCAATCTGGGTCTCGCGATTCGACAGCTCGGCCTTCACGCGCGTGTTCTCGGCCTGCAGGCGCTCGTTCTGCCGATTCAGCGAATCAATCTGCATCACATAGTCGCGCAGCACGGCGCGCACCGTGGCCAGCTCTTTCTTCAGGCGCGTTATCTCGCGGGCATCATTGGCCTTTACCTGCTTCAGTTCCTCCAACAGCTGCTGGGTACGCATCTGCTCTTGTGTCAACTGGGCAATAATGGAGTCGTTGTTGATTTTTGTCTTCATCTCGCTGTACTGCAAGGTGAAGCGCTCGTACTCGTTCTCCATTTCCTGTTTGTCGAGTTCAGCCAGTTCCTGCATATCGCGGTTGGCCTGCTTCTGCTCACCAAGGTCAATGTAGAGATAGACCAGACCGCCTATCAACGCAAGTATCACCACCGCCATCAGTGGCACCAAAACTTTCTTTGTCATGTTCTTTACCGATAAAAATCGGGTGCAAAGTTAAACATTTTATGCGAGACCGCAAAAGTTTTTTAGGCAATCCTAAGTTTTAACGCCTAATTTTAGCATATTTACCGAAAAATATGACAAATTAAACTTTCTTTACTTGGCAACAACGGCCACGCTGCCCGTTTTCAGACCGTCTGACAGGGCCGAGAGCATAAGCTCTGAAGGCTGGCTGCCGCTCTGGACTATCACCTGCGCCAAACCGTTGAAGGCGGGTATCTGGAACTCGCGGCAATCAGGGTCTGCCGGGTGGTCTGCCCCCAGATAGGAAGGGTCTCCGTTGCCGGCACCAATGATGCGGGCCCCACCTTCCAGGCGGAAAGTCAGCAGCGGGCAGGCATCAGGCACAACACGCCCCTTGCTGTCTTGCACCTCAACGGTGATAACAGCCACATCACGCCCATCGGCAGCAATAGTCTGGCGGTCAGCCTTCAGCACCACCTTCGAGGCGGCCCCGGTGGTCTCAATGGTCTGCGTAAGTATGCGCTTGCCGTTCTTGAAGCCCGTGGCGACAACCTTGCCGGGCTGATAGATGGCCTTCCACTTCAGGTGGCCGTTACGGGGCATCGGCTGCCGCCCCAGTTTCTTGCCGTTGACAGTCAGCTCCACTTCATCGCAGTTGCTGTAAGCCCACAGTTCTATCTCCTCGCCTTCGTGCCCCGCCAGATTCCAGTGGGGGAATACGTGCAGCGTGGGCTCAGCGGTCCACCACGACTTCAGATACCAAGCCTCATCTTTCCAGAAGCCGCAATAATCCAAAATCCCGAACTCAGAGTCTGTGGCGGGATAAGACAGCGGATTGGGCTCGCCCCGATAGTCAAAGCCGGTCCAGAAGAACACGCCGGCTGCCCAGTCATTGTCGGCATAGAACTGCCAGCCGCGCTCAATCACGTTCTCCACGCCAGGCTCTGTGCCGCGGTTGATGCTGGGCATGCGGCCGGGGAACTCCGCGTTGTTGAAATAGACCCCGCGAGTGCCGCAGCCCGTGGTTTCTTCAGTGCCCACTATCTTCCAGTCGGGGTGCTGGCGGCGGCGATTCTCCACATCATTCTGGGCTATGTAGTTGTAGCCCACAACATCAAGTCCCTTTATCATCTCACCGCCGCCGGCATTGGCTATGGTCGAGTGGCGGGTGGGGTCCAGCAGGCGGGTGTATTCGCGCATGGCGGCAGCAATGCGAGTGCCCTGAACGGTATTCTCCATGCCCCACTCCTCATTGCCATCGCTCCAGAGAATGACCGAGGGGTGGTTGCGGTCACGCTTAATCATGTTCTCCAGCAGTCGCTGATGCTCCGTGTTGATGCCTGCCAGCCTGTTCTCATCAATGACCAGCATGCCCTCACGGTCGCAGATGTCGAGCAGGGCGGGAGTCATGGGGTTGTGCGATGAGCGGTAGGCGTTGCAGCCTATCTCCTTCAGCCGCTGTATGCGCCATGCCATTAGCGCCTCGGGCATGGCTGCGCCCACGCCGGCATGGTCTTGGTGAATGTTGACACCCTTCAGCTTCAGCGGCTCGCCGTTGAGCAGAAAGCCGCGGTCAGCATCGAACTGCACTTCGCGGAAGCCTGTGGTGGTCTCGTAGATGTCGGTCGCCCGGCCGCCCACGCTGACCGTAGTCTCCACCTTGTACAGATAGGGGTCGGCATTGCTCCACAAGTGGGGGCTGCTGACCGCCAGCTGCTGCTTGCAGCCCTGCGTTTCCTTGGGCTTCAGTGTCAGGGTCTCCGCCTGGCTCCGTGCCACTTCGCGCCCCTCGGCATCCAGCAGCCGATGGGTCACCTGACAGGTCTGCGCCGCGAGCGAGCTGTTGCAGACTTCGGTCTCCACGTGCAGCATGGCCGTGGCGTAAGGCTGATGCAGGTCGGCATAGACAAACGTGCCGAAGGGAGCAACACTAACGGCGGCGGTCTTAACGAGCCACGCATCGCGATAGATGCCCGCCCCTTCGTAGAACCAGCCCTCTTCGAGCGTGGCATCTGCCCGCACACAAATCAGGTTTTCGCCCGGCGCAAGCCCTTCCGAGGCACGGTCGCCGCCGTAGTTGACATATTCGGTTACATCATAGACCTGCGTGGCATAGCCGCTGGGCTCCGTGCCCATGTAGAAGCCGTTAAACCACACCTGGGCGTTGCGGAAGATGCCATCGAAGCGCAACAGAATGCGCTTGCCCATATCCTCGGCAGGAATGCTGACAATCTTGCGATACCAGCCCACGCTGGTCTCCGGGTACTTATAGCCCACGGTCTTGTAGCCGTGCGAGTGACTGGCCTCTGAGGCGTATGGCAGCGTAGTCACCCAGTCGTGCGGCACACGCACCGGCTGCCAGGCCGAGTCGTTGAACTTAGTGGAGTAAGGGCCTTCGTTGTGGATGGAATTGGCCTTTGTCAGATAGTTGAAATACTCCGTGCCGCAGCCAAAGTCCTTTTTGGGGTCGGCGGCATGACCCAATGCAAACTTCCACCCTTCATCAAGGCGGATATGCTCCCTCACGCTCTGTGCGCCAACAGCCATGGCCATCATCAGCAGCACACTGCCCATGATGGCAATCCGAGTCAGTCTTATCATACTACAAACCTGTTAGTTGTTTCCTACTCAGCGGGCGCCCACTTGCAGCGCACGGGCGACACGATGGCGCCCTCTTTCTTCAGTTCGGCAAAAGCCTTATCCACTTCCTTGCGGTCTGCGCCCAGCGCCTTTGTCACTTCGCCTGCCGAAACGGGCTTTCCGGCCTCGCGCATGCACTGTAATACTTGTTCTTTCATGACTTTATTCTCAATATTAGTTTACTATGACTCCAATATCCAAGGAAATCGCCACAAAATTACATCATTTTTGTCAAATCGCAAAACATTTTGCCGATAAAAAGCACCCGAGAACTTGTAATACTGCTCTGTCTATGCACCCTATCAGCCCTTTTAGTCTCCAGCCTAAGACTGCCTACCATCAGCATGCGAGAAACTCCGATAAGTTGACGGGGCAAGATTCAGCTTTCCTGATGCGCGGAGCATCTTTCGCAGAGAAGTAACAAATTCCTGGCTTTCCTGGAGCATATTGAGATAGACATAGGTCACGGCCATCTTGTCTGTATCGCCTTTTTGGAGCAGTTCGTACACGCCACGGATGTGGAATGCCAGTTCATCTTTCAGCTCATTGCACCGGCGGCGCAATTCATCTATCACTTCCGGGCGATTCTCTTCTATCGAGGCTTCCGAGTCAGTAATCACAGCCTTTATGCACTCACACAGATACTTGAACGTACCATGGAACTCCTCGGGCAGCGGGCGGAAGTTGTTGTCGACATGCTCCTTGCACGCCTCGTTGACCCGGCGCAGGTTATAGGTCATTGACATGGCCATGTTGTTGCTCAGATGAAACCATGCGCGCTTCTCCATGGCTATCTCCGGGGTGACACGGCGCATACATAGGGTCAGCTTGCGGCGCTGCCCCTTCAAGACCTCCTTTTCAGTGAGCAGCGCCTTTTCCGAGCGAGACAGCAGCTTCCTTTTCTCACTGATAAATCCCTCCGTGATGTCAGAGAAGCACTCGGCAGCGAAAGCCAGGAACATCTTCTGCTTCTCGTTGATGTATATTTTCAGCAGCGGCCACACCTCTGCCGACTTTTCCGTTGTCAGAATGGTCTGGAAGAGCGTTTCGGCAGACAATTCCTTCTCCTTGTTCTGGAAACGGATATTGCTTCGGATAAGCAGCGTGATGGCAACCACACCGCCGGAGAGCATGACGGACACCCCGCCCATGTGCATCAGACACACCACCATGCCGGCGCCGATGAAAGCCACGCCGGCCGTGATAAACCAGCCGCCTATCACGGATATGACACCCGT
>JAFLSH010000104.1 GCA_022511055.1 Prevotella sp.
AATCCAGCTGAACCGATTACCTTTTTCGGCTGAACCTGCGGCGCAAATCTCGCGCGCGTATATATTAGTAGTCATACAAACTGAATGCCCCACACCCTCAACACCCCCTACACCCTACACTCGTAAGTCCTTGATTTTCAATAGACATTTGTGGCCGTCTTGGGTGTTGGGTATCAATTTGCCCTACACCCTCCCCAACACCCAGGGTGCAGATGGGGTGTGGGGTAGATTTCCTCCCCTACACCCCAAATGGCCGAAAACAGCCGCTGAAAATCAGACACTTACAACGGTAGGGTGTAAGGGGTGTTGAGGGTGTAGGACAAGTAGTTTGAATGGCTACTATATACGCGCGCACGTAATACGCGTACGCGCGAGTGTTCACTGCTTCTCGGTCATGTATTTCCAGTAGCGGCGGGGCATGTCGCCACGCTGTTTCTTGGGATTCAGCCGCTCGCGGATGCAGATGGCCTTGAAGTAGGTGCGCCAGAGTTCCTGGAAGGTCTTGTCGTCATCGCTCAGCAGCGAGTCGCTGAGCCGGCCGTCTTCGAGCGAGAAGGGGAGCGCAGCCTCGTCGGCGAAGGTGATGCGTATCACGGTCTTGCCGTCATGGTTGTAGCCGTAGCGGCGGCGGGCATCGTAGATGAGCCACGGCTGGGCCTGGAAACGGTCCTGGAAATGGTCGATAATCAGGGGCAGCACATCGTTGTCGGGCGAGACTACGCCGAGGTAGGTGCCGTCCTTCGCCTTCTGGAAGCGCAGGAACTGCTTCATCCGCAGCTGCTCGTGCAAGACACGGCGGGCGGTGTTCGTCACATACAGCACATCGGGGTCGGCGAAGTTCATGCCCCCGCCAACGCCCGCGGCGGCGGGGGTGCGGAAAATCTTGTGGATATAGCGGAACAGCGGGGTGTACAGCTCGCGGCTCTCTGAGAGCCAGCTGATGCTGATGAGGCGGAGCGGCTCGCGCTTCAGCCGCTTCTCCAGTCCTGTCCATACGCGGCGGGCCTTGTCGTCGGCGGTCGTCACGCCATGCACCTCATCGCAAAAGAGCGGCAGCACGTCGCCCTCGCCCACCAGCCCATCTGGCTGCTGGTGCAGGGCATAGGCATCGAACACGGCGCTGAGCAGCCCATCCATTGTGCGGTCGAAAGTGTATATCAGCATGGTTTACAAGTCGGTGGCGGTGTGTGGCTTTCGGGAAGGGGGTGTAACGTCTGAAGGCCGTGCGGTCAGGAGTCGCCGAAGTCCAGCGAGAGCTGCTGCTCGGCGGCGGCGCGGCGCTGCTGCGCCTTCGAAATCAGGAGCGGGCGCAGGCGCTCGGGGCGCAGCTCGTTGATGCCAACGATGGGCTGGGAGTAGCCGTCGGTCAGTTCGCCGCAGGTGATGAAGAACTTGGCTTTCTTCATGACCACGCCCATTTTCCTGAGGTCGTACGAGGTGAGGCGGCCGAAGCGGCGGCTGCTGACAATGAGCCACGCTGACTTGGTGCCCAGGCCCGGCACGCGGAGCAGGCGCTCGTAGTCGGCGGTGTTGATGTCCACGGGGAAATACTCCGGGTGGCGCAGCGCCCACGCCAGTTTCGGGTCTATGTCGAGGTCGAGGTGGGTGTGCTGGTCGTCGACTATCTCGTCTACGTTGAAGTGGTAGAAGCGCATGAGCCAGTCGGCCTGGTAGAGCCGGTTTTCGCGCACCAGCGGCGGCTGCTTCAGGTTGGGCAGCCGCGGGTCGTAGGTGTTGACACTGATGTAGCCCGAGTAGTAGACACGGCGCATGGTCGGCTGGTGGTAGAGCGCCGAAGACATCTGCAGAATGTCGCGGTCGCTCTCCTTCGTAGCGCCCACAATCATCTGTGTCGACTGTCCGGCGGGCACGAAGCGGGGCACGTGGCGCATCCGGCGGCGGTCTTCCTTGTTCTCGAGCATGCCCTGCTCTATGAAGCGCATGGGCTGGAACACGCTCTGGTGGTCTTTCTCAGGGGCCAGCAGCTTGAGCGAGTCTTCGCGGGGAATCTCGATGTTCACGCTCATGCGGTCGGCGTGGCGGCCGGCCTCGGCCATCAGCTCCTCGCTGGCACCGGGTATGGCCTTCAGGTGAATGTAGCCGTTGAAGCGGTGGATGGTGCGCAGGTCGCGGACTATGGCGGTCAGGCGCTCCATGGTGTAGTCGGCATTGCGCACCACGCCGCTCGAGAGGAACAGCCCCTCGATGTAGTTGCGGCGGTAGAACTCCATGGTTATCTCCTCCAGTTCCGAGACCGAGAGCGTGGCGCGCGGAATGTCGTTTGAGCGGCGGTTGATGCAGTAGGCGCAGTCGAACTTGCAGTGGTTGGTCAGCATCACCTTCAGCAGCGAGATGCAGCGGCCGTCGTCGGCAAACGAGTGGCAGATGCCCACGCCACCCACCGTTGAGCCCACCATGCCGGCCTGGCCTTTGCGCACGGTGCCGCTCGACGAACACGAAACATCATATTTGGCCGACTCTGCGAGTATCCGCAGGCGCTCCATAGTCTTCTCTGTCAGCATACAGCCACAAAGGTAGTAAAAAAAATCGGCACTGCCACACGGTTTTGCCGATTTTTTTAGTACCTTTGCATCGATTATGGCTACAACGCTACGAATACTGAACATTGTCGAAGACACCATGGTAGACGGGCCGGGGCTTCGCACCTCCATCTACTGCGCGGGCTGCCGCCACGCCTGCGCGGGCTGCCACAACCCGCAGTCGTGGGACTTCGACCAGGGAGAAGACATGACCGTGGAGCAGGTGATGCGCATTGTCATGGCCGACCCCTACACCCAGGGGGTCACCTTCAGCGGCGGCGACCCTATGTACCAGGCCATAGCCTTCGCCGAACTGGCGCAGCAGATTCACCGCCGCACGCAGAAAGACGTCTGGTGCTACACAGGCTTCACGTTTGAGAGCCTGATACAAGATGACCAGCGCGAACTGCTCGCCGAACTTGATGTGTTGGTAGACGGGCCGTTTGTCAAGGCGCTCCGCGACCCCGATTTGCTGTTTCGCGGCTCTTCAAACCAGCGCATCATTGATGTGCAGGCTTCACTCTATGCCGGCCGCACCATCCTCTGGCAAGACAACACGCGGATTTAGCCGAGTGGCCACCCCCGCGATTCAGCCGACCTTATGACAGACAAGCAGCACATGGCGCTTGCCGGTCAGGGTGGTGGCAAAGACGTAGGCGCTGCCGCCCTCGCCCAACTTCAGTCGCCGCCGCAGCTCGCCAACGCCCATCGGGAAGTTCCTGACCGTCAGGTTGGCCTGGCTCAGATGCCCTAACTTCTCTTTCAGCTCGCGTTTGTTCATGGTGGAAACGGCATCTATCGCAAACCGCCTGCCCGGAAAGTCGGCTATCAGGCGGTCGGCCGTGAACAGATGGCTGTTGCGCTCCAGCTGGGTCACGCCGTAGCAGGCCGACAGCTCGCTGAAGCAGCCTGCCTTCATGATGCTGGCGTTTGGCTCATAGAGATAAGTGCCCAGCGCGCCTTCCGCCGAGGCTGGCGCACTTTCCGCCGGCCAGCGGGCGGGCTCGAATGTCTCGTTGTCGTTGGTGCAGACCAGCCGCAGCCCTTCGCCGGGAGCCAGCACCAGGAGCAGCTCCTTGCACTCGTTGCCAACCGACACGATATGCACCTCGCGCACCACCTCGCGCCCAAGGTCGGCCACCGCTTTCCGCCAGTCGAGCATGGGTGCTAACTTCACCATCACGGCATCGCCCTTTTGCAGCAACGTCTCTTTCATCTCCATGAGGTTGGGGGTGCAGTCACTGATGTCGTAGGTGCGGTCGCCATGCTGGTCGCGGCGCGCAGGGTCGAGAAAGATAAGGCTGCCCCTCGGCATGGCTTGCAGATAGTCCGCCGCATCGGCACACACCACCTGTACGCCAGTCAGCCCGAGCCGCGCGAAGTTCTCCTTTGCGATAGCGCACAGCCGGGGCTGCCGTTCAACATAGACCGCACGGCCTGCGGCCTGCGACATATAGGCAAAGTCCACGCCGAAGCCGCCGGTCAGGTCGGCCAGCCGTCTGTCGGCCAACGGCAGCGCCGCCAAGAGCCGCTCTGCCAGCCGGGCCTTGTAGGTGGCGGTCTGCTCGCTCGAACACTGCTCCATAGACAGCCGCGGCGGGTAGACAATGCCCTCCGTGGCAGCCCACGCGGGCAGCTTCGTGCGCGCCTTCTGCCGGCCGGCTATCTGGTCGAGCGCCAACGGCAGGTCTACATCGGGCTGCCGGCAGCCTTGCAGCGCCAACTGCCTGACATCGGCCTCGGCATGCCGGTTGATGAAATCGCGGGTGGCCTGGTTCATGGCTCAGAGTAACAAGTGATAAGTGCCGCCGGCCAGCGGTTTCACCACGCCCTTCATCTCCAACTGGAAGAGCAGGGCGGTCAGCTGGCCTATGCTGATGTTAGTGCGTACGCTGATGATGTTCAGCTGCAAGTCGTTGGCCACCTGCAGCAAGTCGACAACCTTCTGTTCATCGGCAGACAGCTCGGGAAACAAGTTCCGCTCAATACCCTTGTCGGCGGCCTGCCGGCGCTGCCGTTCCGACTGCCAGCCCACGGCGTTGACAAAGTCCTCGGCCGAAGTCATCAGCCCGGCCTTGTTGTCGCGAATCAGGTGGTTGCACCCCTCGCTGCCTGAAGCCCCCACGGCACCGGGGAATGCCAGCACATCACGCCCATAGTCCTGGGCTATGCGCGCCGTAATGAGCGCGCCGCCCCTCGCCGCCGACTCCACAACCACGGTGGCATCGGCCAGACCAGCCACAATGCGGTTGCGCTGGCGGAAATTGTTGGGCAGCGGCTCGGTCTGGGTCATATACTCGGTCAGCAGGCCGCCCTGCGCGACCATGGCCTTGGCTGTCTCGCGGTGGTGGCCGGGATAGATGGTGTCAAGTCCGTGCGCCAGCACCCCAACGGTCTCGTAGCCGCTCTGGAGTGCCTGCCGGTGGGCGCAGATGTCAATGCCGTAGGCCAGCCCGCTGACAATGAGCGCCTGCGGGCACAGCTGCTTCAGTTCGGTGATGAAGCGGCGGGTCAGGTCTTGGCCGTAGCTGGTGCAGCGGCGCGTTCCCACAATGGCCACCACGCGCTGCTGGTTCAGGTCGGCCTGCCCCTTGTAGAACACGGCGAGCGGCGCATCATCGCAGTCGCGCAGCCGACCCGGATAGTCGCTGTCGTTCAGCGCCAGCACCTTGATGCCGTGCCCGGCGGCGAACTCCAGCTCGGCCTCTGCCCGCGCCATGGCCTCATCCCAGTGCTTCAGCGACTCCAGCAGCCGCGGGGTGCAGCCATCAATCAGGCTGCCCACCTCGTTGCGCTGCTCGTAGACGGCCTGGCCGCCGCCCAACGAGCGATAGAGGTGCAGCGCCACGCGCGGATTGAATCCCACCATGCGGGTCAGCGCCAGGGTGCAAAGTGTCTCTTGGCTGCTCATAGGCCGGGGCGCGATTCCGCGGAGTCTATATAGGGCGCGAAAGCCCGGTCATAGTCTTTGCTGACAGCCAGCCGGCCATCGACCAGACACACCAGCTCCACCCTGCCGCGGAAGCACAGCTGCTCGTCAGCGGCACGGAACAAATCGTGGTGGAACACGTACTTGATGCCCTCTTTCGTGAGCCGCAGCCGCGATACGAACTCATCATCCGGCCGCAGCGGGGTCTTGTACTGCAGGCTCATGCGCGCCACCACGGCATCGACACCCTTCTGGTGCATCTCGGCAAAGCTCAGGCCGCACGACTTCAGGAACAGGTGGCGCGTATGCTCACAGTAGTGCAGGTAGTTGGCGTTGTTGACAATGCCCTCGATGTCGCACTCGTAGTCGCGCACCGCCATTCGTGTCTCAAAGCAATACTTATTCATTGTCTTTCCGTTTTCTTACGTTTTTACTCTTTTCAGATACTCAAAGCCAATGCGGCAGCGCAGGCAGTCCTTGCGGTCGCAGTACTCCCGCTTCAGCTGTATCAGCGCCTGCGAGTCGCCCGCCGACTGCACTTCCAGGCCGCACTGCCGCCACAGGCGGATAATATGGTTGTTCTCCGGCTTCAGCTGTTCCAGCAGGCTGAAGGCCCGGTCGCAAAGCTCGTCTTTCTGCTGGTGGCGCCCCATGGCAAAGAGCATGGGCACGGCCGTGTTGATGACAAGCAGGTCGAGCGAGCCGCTGCTCAGGTGTTTCTCGTTCTTGGCACTCAGCGAGCCGAAGGTGTAGTGGGTCTCCCAGTAGGGCGTAACCTGCGAGCGCAACAGAGTGCGCAGCTGGTCGGGCGTCTCGCAGGCCAGCAGATGGCTCAGCCCCGTGCGCTGCTCATGGTAGAGGCGCGCCAGCTGCGAGATGCGGATATGCGGGAAATTCTGCGGGCGCAGGCGCAGGAATCGCCACTGCGCGGCATCCATAGGCCGCAGCTGGAACTTGTGGGCCAGATAGTGGTACTCGTCTCTCAGCTTGGTGAAGTAGCCATCAGCCAGTGCATCTTGCTGATAGTGCTGCGGCACGGTGTCAAGCTCAAGCAGCCCCGCCTGCCCCATGAAGATGGCCTCGACCTGAAACAAGTTGTCGCGGTGGCGGGCCACGGCCTGCAGCGGTACGCCCATGGCCCACTGCTCAAACGCATCGCCGTTGATGCCGAAGCCATAGTTGCGCGCCAGGGTCACGAAGTAGGCATCTTCCCACGACCCGTTCAGCAGGTCGGCGCGGCGACTGATGGCCGCCGTCTTCTGCTCCAGCCGCTCCGTTTGCAGAGCCGCCATCCACGAGCGGACAGTCAGCCGCGACAACTCAGGAACTATCTGGTAGCAAGGCGGGTACTGGTCAGCGGTGAGCAGCTGCTCATACTGCTCGCGCACGTGGCCGGGCACTGCCAGCTGCATCTGCGCAATCAGCTCGCCCCGGCTGTTCCTGACATCCGCATCAATGGTCTCGCAGACGTGCAGCACCACGTTGTCATAGTTGCAGTCCTTGTCATGCCCATGCTGATACCAGTCGCTGGCCTTGGTGTGAATCTCCACGTTGCCCACCCAGAGCGTGCCGCCGATGTTCACCTTGGCGTTGAAGAAGTCCGGCCCCGCGTTGCGGTTGTGCAGCCCCGGGTCTATCACTTCCACTGGCCTGCCATCAGCCGTTGCCAGCGGCTGCAGCGGGAACAGCTTATGTTTCCAAGTGTAATGCAGCAGTTCTTCCATAGCTTTTTGTCAATTACGGAAGGCAAAGTTACGAAAAAACGGCAGAAAAGCCAAAGTTATTGATAGTTTTCTGCGCAGAAAATTAATCCTTGTTTCCGAAACAGGTTTCAGGAGCGCCCCTCGGCAACCACTTTTTTGACTTTTCCCCACACGTTTTTTTGCGGTTTTGTGTTTTTCAGAATCACAATCACATTATTTTTGTGGAAAATCGCAGAAATACAAAAAAAAATGAGTAACTTTGCCAACGGTTTCCGCATTCATGCGGTTTCCAGAAAAGACATTGTGGGTTAAATAAAGCATTCGCTATTATTTCGCGCATAGCCAAGAAAGCCTCGGAAACTCTATTGGTATAACAAGCACCGAAATGATATGTGACAGAAAGCTCGTAATGGGCATCTGAATTCTGCTTGATAGCAATGCAACACGTTAAGCGTGGTGCATTCTTAAGCAGAATCAGAGGTACCATTTTCCGAGGCTTCACCTCTTGCTATGCGCAGACGAGATGCATCACGCCTCTTTTATGCGCCATGGCGTGATTGATAGTTTGAGTGCATTTGACAAAAGCTATCAGTTATGAAACACAAAGAATCAATGCAGAAAGCATATAAGGAAAAAGATGCAGAGTATTACACCTTATATGAAGACATTGCAGCCGAGCTGCCAAACTATAAAGAGCTGTTAAGAGGCAAGCGCATTATCTGCCCTTGCGACTGGGATGAAAGCTACAATGAGGAACTGGTCTACAAAGAAGAGGGTGTAATGGCTTCTGACCTATTCTCCAATGGGAGCATCAAGCACTTGAACTTGGCAGCATCAAAAGACAAGTTTGAGAAAGATTTCGATGCCATTAAATGCCAGTTTGTCAAATTTCTTGTCGCTCATGCAGAGGCTTATGGCATTCGTTCCATATCTGTCAGCGGTTATAATCCGCAGACGGGTGATGGCGTAAAGTTTCAGGATGTGAACTATTCCAACTACGATATAGTAATTACCAATCCACCGTTTTCACTTTTCGGTGAATTTATTGATGTAATGATGAAAATGGGGAAAGAGTTTCTTGTTATCGGACCGACAACCGCTCTCACATACAAGAACATTGCAGGGTATATGCACGAAAACCGGCTCTGGCTGGGTTACGCTAAACAGATGAAAGGTTTCAGACGACCCGACGGAACGATGTTATTGTCAAAAGACAAAGACGGGTCAGTGCCCCGTGCGTGCAAGTGGTACACAAATCTTGACGTAACCTATCGGCACGACCGAATGACCCTTACCAAATCGTATTATGAGAATCCAGACTTATACCCGAAATACCTCAATTACGATGCAATCCATGTCAGTTTTGTCAAAGACATTCCTTATGATTACGAGGGTTTAATGGGTGTACCTACCACGATAATGGCAAAATACAACCCTGAACAATTCGAAATTGTAGGCTCAAGTATTGGGCTTGCCTCAAAGCCAACGTTTGAAATCCCCAAGAACAAGCGGGGAGGCCCTGCGTTCTATCTGCCTGACGGGAAGGGAAGTGTAAGACGAATGTTTGCCATGCTTGTAATCAGAAACTTAAATCCTATAAAAGACGATGAGCTATGACAGTTAAGGAGTTATACAACGAAGTACGTGACGGCCACATTATCAGCGACATAGAGTTGCAGCGCGAAATCATTTACGATGACGAGAAGCAAGAACTTGTCATTGACAGTATCGTAAACGGGTACCCTCTGCCCGCTTTCTATCTATGGAAGAATGACGATGGCAACATGGAAGTACTCGATGGCAAGCAACGCATTGAAGCTATCAAACGTTTCTACGAAAATGACATAATGTATAAGGGATTTTTATGGAAAGAGTGGAACAAGAAAGAGCCGAAACTGCAAGAAAAGATAAACAACACTGAGCTTTGTTTTATCATCGACAGTGGAACTGAGGAGAAAAAGCGGGAAATTTTCAACCGCATTAATACACTTGGCGTACCGCTATCGGAATTTGAAGTGCTTAACGGTCTCTATGCGGGTGAGTATTTGCGTGGCCTTTCGAAATACGTTGAGCAAGATGTTGCCGCCAAAAAGATTCTTGGTGAGACAAAACGCGGAAAAAGCAAAATCAAGCTGCTTGATTTTATATGCTCTCTACGTGAAACCAAAGATAAAAAAGGATATGTCAAGCAACACAAAGACGAGCCGTTTCAGACAGACCAGCAACTTGTGATGAAACACATCAGGTTTGTAGCCTCTGTTTTCGATGATTACAGCTCTTTGCCAATGCTGCTGCGCCTTGCCGTGAAATATGCTAAGGATGTAGCTATTTGGAAAGAACATAAGGATGAGATAAACCGCCAGCTGAAGAAATTCAAGAAAAGCCAGGACTACAAACTTATTGCTGACAAAGAAAAGGAAACTGAAGATATCATTCAAGCTATTGTCAAAGGTATCAGCGTTGACCCAAAACGTCTGTTCACTTCTGACCAAAAAGAAAACCTAATTCAGATGTCATTAAGTCATGCAGAGAAACATGAAGGTGAGAAAATTCGCTGCGAGGATTGCAAGCAGTTGTTCTTTGCAGACGAGCTGACCGTTGACCACATCAAGCCATGGAGCAAAGGAGGGCGCACCGAACTTTCCAATGCCCAGTTGCTTTGCCGTGCATGTAATAGCAAACAAGGGAATAAGAAATAAGTCTGTTTGAACTGCCAGATACTTTGCCGCAACCGAAGAAAAGGGAGCAGCTGAAGTTCGCATGGGCTCTGCATCTTCCAAATAGGCATATACTTTGCG
>JAFLSH010000105.1 GCA_022511055.1 Prevotella sp.
CATATTGAAACGACCTTGATGTGACCATGTGACGTTGTGACTAAGCGGAGACTTTCGGCTAAAGCCCAATGAGGGAGACAAGAAGCAGAATGTCTGCATCATTCTTGAACTTCTCGCGCAGCAACGAAATCATTTTTGTCCGCCGTTTCTGTACGCCATCAATGCTGATTCCCAATAGCCGGGCCACTTCGGCATGGCGCAATCCTTGTTCGTAGCTAAGGTCGAACAGCTGGCGGTACTTCTCTGGCAGCTCATTGATAGCCTCATGCAGCCTGTCAAGTGTCTCCTGTTCAATAATGGCAGCCGAAAGCTCCTCTTCATAGCCTTCTTCCAATTCTGCCAAATAGTTCTGGTGGCTTCCTACCTTTCTTAATATAGAGACACTGGCATTGCGAACACAGGTAAAGAGGAAAGCCTTCAATTGTATGGGCGAGGTGAAGGTGTGGCGCGTCTGATAGGCTTTGGCCATGGCCTCTTGTACGCAGTCTTCGGCCATCATGGCGTAGCTGTCAGTCAGATAGCGGGCGGCAAATGCCTGTAGCGATGCGTAGCCTTCAGCATAGAGTGAGTCGATGCGGCTTGCCTTGAATTCCTGAAATGTTTGTTCGCTAATATCCATTTAGTCTTCCTATTTGGCTGCAAAATTACTTTATTTCTATCAAAAACTAACTTTTTTTATGAAAAAATGTCGCTTTGTGTTACAGATTTTGTTCCTTTGTGCGTATTAGCTGACAGAAATAACAATAAAATGCAATAATTATGAAAAGAAAAACCATGACGAAAGTAGTAGCCGCCGTGCTACTGGCAGGTCTGACAGCCTGTGCTACTGACAATGAAGGCGTATTGCTGAAAGGCAAACTTGTGGGAGCTACCGTTGAAGATGGTCTCATTACCTACTCGCCAGATGGTAACATCTATGAAAACCAAATGACTGAGTTCGAGGTGAAGGAAGACGGTCTTTTTACCTACAATCCTGAGCTTCAGGGCGAAAGTGCTGATGTTACGATTGAAATGTCTGGCATCGGCTACTTTGGTGCCCATCTGACGAAAGATAAGACACTCAAAATGACCATCGAAAAGCAAGGCGACGAGTGGCAAGCCACTTTTGATGGGCCAGATGCAGACATCAGCCGCTATGTCAATGACTTGACCCAGCGCTTCGATGCTATGAAGTACTGGAGCCCTGACCCTTCGGAGTCAAAGCCCATTGCTGACTATCGCACCATGCTGGATGAAAACTATACAGCCTTGCAGAAGGCCGTGGCTGATATCAGGGATGCCGAGCAGCGTGACTACTACACACGACTGACCGAGAGCCAGTATCGTTGGCTCACTATCCGCCTTATCATGGACAGCTGTGAGAACGACAATAGCGATTACAAAATGAATGCTGAATACCAGCAGCTGGTAAAGGGCATTGATGTGAACGACCCCATTCATCTGAGAACGAACATGGCCTATACAGCGCTGAACAGCCTGAATACCGTGAAGGACGAAGGCGACAACGGAGCCAGCTGCACCCGACTGATGGAACTGACCGACAGCCTGGTAACCAACCCGGCCATGCGCCATTTCATGGTGCAGATGATAGGCCAGCAGTATTATGTGTATGGCAACGGTGAGGGCGACTATGAGACCTTCAACAAGCAGTTCTTGGAGTGGGCTGGCAGTGATAAGGAGATTGCGCAGGCCATGATTGACCAGTTCCTTCAGAAGAAGCAGTCGACCGAGGCTACCAAGGCTGGCCAGATGGCTCCTGATGTGGAGCTGACCACGCCTGAAGGCAAGAAAGTCATGCTGTCGAGCTTGCTGAAAGGCAAGTTCACCTATATTGATGTGTGGGCAACCTGGTGCGGCCCTTGCTGCAAGGAGATTCCCTTTGTCGAGAAACTGGTTGAACGGTATAAAGGCAACGATAAGGTGCAGTTCCTGAGCATTTCCATCGACCAGAACGAGCAAGCCTGGAAAGCCAAGCTCGAAAAGGACAAGCCGCAGTGGGCGCAGTTCATTATCCAGGGCGAGACCGAAGCCCAATTCTCCAAGGATTGGGGCATTACGGGCATTCCCCGTTTCATCATGATAAACCCTGACGGCACCATCTTTAGCGGTGATGCCACCCGACCCAGTGCTTCAGAGACAGCCCAGACCATTGACCAGCAGATAGGTAAGTAATGCGTATGAACGAACAGATTTCGCTGCTTATCTGCAAGCACCTTGTTGGTAGCATCACTGAAGACGAACAGCGACAGCTCGATGAGTGGCGGCAACGCAGCCCTTACAACGAGAAGGTCTATCAGCGGCTGCACGACAACGAGCGGCTGCTGGTGGAACACCACCGCGCCCAGTTGGCCGACTATCAGCGCCCACTCGCCGACATGAAACGGCAATTGGCTATCGGGCGCCGGCGCCAGTGGCCTCGATGGATGGCCGCAGCGGCAATAGTCTTGTTGCTGATTGGGGTAGGGGTGTATTGGCAGCGGGCCGTGCGGGATGTGTCACCCCGCCACCAGGAAGCACTGGCAGAGCTGATTGTTCCCGGCACGACACAGGCCACCCTGACCCTGAGTAGCGGTGAGACGATTCAGTTAGACAACGATACGCTCTATCCTCTCCACCATTCTTCTGCCGCCGCCCGGCCCATAGCCTCTGCGGAAGCCGTGCCACTCCACCAGTTGGCAACTCCGCGGGGCGGTGAGTTCCGCGTGGTGCTGGAAGACGGCACCGAAGTGTGGCTGAATGCCGATACGCGCCTGCGCTATCCTGAAGTGTTCAACGGCGCAGAGCGCCGTGTTGAGGTAGAGGGTGAGGCGTATTTCAAGGTTGCCAAGAACTCTGAGCATCCTTTCATTGTCAGCAGCGGCGGACAGGAAGTGCGTGTCTACGGCACGGAGTTTAATGTCCACGCCTATCCCGGCGAGACAGCTATCTACACAACACTTGTCGAAGGCAGCATTGCGCTTCGGCTGGCTGACGAACATGACAGCAGCCGCGAGCTGATGCTTACCCCCGACCATCAGTCGATGTTCGATGTTCAAAGCTCAACGTTCAATGTCAAGCCTGTTGATACTGATGTGGTTACGAGCTGGCGCAGCGGCGTGTTTGTTTTTGAGGAGCAGACCCTGGAACAAATCATGCGCACCCTGTCACGCTGGTACGACTTTGACTATGAGTTTGGCGACCGACAGACTGCCGAGACCGTCTTCATGGGCTCTATTCCCAAGTACGGCTCGTTCAGCGAAGTCTGCGACATCTTTCATAAATTGGGTGGCATACACCTGCGCCAGCAGGGGCGTAAGGTCACCATTACCGCAAAATAAGACGAAAATATGAAAAAATTCTGTCTGATACTTTTGTTTGTTGTTTGCCACGTGTCGTTCTGCGTGGCCCAGCAGACATACGACATTGACTACAAAGACCTGACCATGGAGCAAGTCATAAAAGACCTGCGCCAGCGCACGGGCTACCAGTTTGTCTACAAGAAAGAAACCCTGCGGGGCGCACCGCTCATCACCTGCTCCTACAAGCAGGCCACGTTAGAGCAACTGCTCGACCGCATTTTCTACGAAGAGGCCGGACTGGAGTATAACATTACCAAGGGTACTGTCATTCTGAAGCCCGCGCCTCAGGACAGACCTTACTTTAAGCGCATTGTTACAGGCATAGTCACCGACCAAGACGGCGAGCCGCTGCCTGGTGCGACAATTAAGGTGCGCGACACGCAGAACGGTACAAGCACCGACCTTGAGGGGATTTTCTCACTGACGTTGGAGGGCCATGAGCCCATACTCGATGTCAGCTATATTGGCATGAAATCCAAGGCGGTGAGAGTTCATTCTCGCATGGCTCGCCAGCTGAATATACAACTGGAGCCAGATGCCAAGCTCTTAGACGAGGTTCTCATTACTGGCTATCAGAACATTAAGCGCGAGAATGCGACAGGTGCCTATCAGCTCATTTCGGCCAACGACCTTGACCAGCGCTACACGGGCGACGTGGCTTCCAACCTTGAGGGGCAGGTGCCGGGACTTGTTGGCTACAATAACGGCTTGAACGATGGCGGCGAATCGGCACTTGTCATTCGCGGAACAGGCTCGTTCAATGCTGTCACTACGCCGCTTGTTGTCGTTGACGGACTGCCCGTAGAGGGTGGGCTCAGTAGTGTCAATCCCTACAACATTGAGAATATCACGGTGCTGAAAGATGCCGCTGCCGCCAGCATCTATGGTGCCCGCGCCTCAAACGGTGTCATTGTTATCACCACCAAGCGCGCCAAGACCGACCGTTTGGAAGTCAGCCTCAGTGCCGACCTGACCATTTCCGAAAAGAACAACTATGACGACATGCAATGGGCATCAGCTGCCGAGCTGATAGAGCTGGAGCGCTATAACTTCAACTTTGTAAAGAACAACCCCAACAAATCGGCATGGCAGAACGTACAGAACTACTATAAGACCCGCCGCTATACGCTGAGCCCTATCGTGCGGTTGCTGATGGCTCGCGAGAATGGCGAGCTGACCGGCGACCAGCTGGACAGCCAGCTGGCCCAGCTGAGCCGTAACGACTATCGCCGCGAATGGCAAGACCTTTGGGAACGGCCGCAGGTGACCCAGCAGTACAATCTCGCTTTGCGCAATCGCGGCAAGTATGTCAATTCCAGCATTGTGCTGAATTACAAAGGCAACAATCAGGGCGTAGTCAACGAACACGACAACACGCTGACCTTCAGCTACCGTGGCGACATGGCACCCGTGCAGTGGCTCTCGCTTGAGTTTGGTGCTAATGTCATTAATGAACGTTCCAAGCGCCACCTCACCTCAGAGTGGAACAGCATCACCTCGTTTGCCCCCTACCATTCTATGTATAATGCCGATGGTACGCTGGCTGCCATGGAGGCAGGTGCTTATCTTGAAGAGCCCGCACTGCTGAACAACATATACGGTCTGAAGTCTGAAGCATATAACCTGAACGACGAGCTAAACCGCAACTTTGCCAATAGCCGCGGCACAAACATTCGTTCCTTTGTTCATGCCAAGGCCACGCTCATGGAAGGCTGGACACTCGGCGGCATGTTCCAATACGAGGACATCTATCAGAAAAACGAGGCTTACCGCGAGGCCGACAGCTATGACATGCGCCATCTCTACAATCTCTATACCGACCCGAATGGCACACACCATCTGCCCGATGGCGGCGAACTGACTACCAGTACCAGCGAGGGGGCTTACTACACGTTCCGCGCCCAGACCGACTACAGCCGCCTGTTTGCCCAGAAACATCAGGTGGAGGCGCTGGCGGGCTTCGAGTTCCGCGAATCAGAGTTCCGTTCTGCCCGCACATTGCTCATGGGCTACGACGAGACCTCTCAGACCAACAACATGGGTACAACCAACATCGGGTTGCTGAAAGACCTTGAAGGCTCGCCCTCTGCACTTGGCTCGGCTTACACGATGGCGGGCGCCCCTTCGGGTAACGACTATACAACCTCAGATGTGCTGCACCGTTTCTACTCCCTCTATCTCAATGCCAATTACACCTACGACAGCCGTTACTCGGCATCTGTGTCATACCGCGTTGACAAGACCGACCTCTTTGGCGCAGACCCGGAGTTTCGCGGCAGGCCGCTATGGTCATTGGGATTAGGCTGGAACATACACAATGAGGCGTTCATGAAAGACCGTGTCAGCTGGGTAGATGCCCTGAAGCTCCGTGCCAGCTATGGCCTGACGGGCAACATTGCCCAGGACTTCTCCAGCTATCTTACTGCCACCGTGGGTGTCAACGAGCTGAATGGCATTCGCGTGGCTACGCTCGACACCCCGCCCAACGACCAGCTGCGTTGGGAGAAGACCGCTTCGTTGGACATTGGTACGGATTTTGCCGTGTTTGGCGGGCGGCTCACGGGCTCGCTCGACTACTACCGCAAGCAGGGCTCTGACCTGCTGACCACCACCGACTTAGACCCCACGACAGGCTGGTCAAGTCTGACCATTAACAACGGCAAGATGCTGAACACGGGCGTAGAGCTGCAATTAAACGGCGAGATTCTCCGTGCCGCCAGCCGCAACCACGTAGGCATCAGTGCCGACTTCGGCATAGCCTATAACAAGAACAAGGTGACGGCTGTCAACCACGAGGCTGCTACTGGCGCTGAGGCACTGGCGGTCTATACACTGCACCAGGGCTACCCCGTTCACTCGCTCTTTTCCTATCGTTTTGCCGGCATGAAAGAGATGGGTGGCATACAGTATTTTGGCTGGCAGGGTGCTGACGGTACTATCCATTACACCGATATCAACACCGAGGAGTTTACGCCCGCCGACATTGTCTACGGAGGCTCGCTGGACCCGAAGGTGTCAGCCTCGCTGACACCGCAGCTCACGTGGAAGGGCTTTTCCCTGTCGGCCATGTTCGCCTACTACGGCGGCCATGTCATGAGGGCTCGCGCCGAGGACTGGACCTATGAAGGCTCTGCCTACGGCTACCACATCTTGAACGAGATTCAGGCTGTGCCCAGCAGCTACCTGAACTACTGGACATCTCTTAGCGACCAATGCCCCGCCAATGGCTATGCAGGCTCAACCAATGTCGTGGGCGATTTCCGCTACCTGGATGCCAATGTAGTGCCTGCCGACTACCTGAAGCTGCGTAATGTGGTCATTGGCTATGAGTTCCCCCGTGCGGTCTGCCGCTCCCTGCGCCTGCAGTCGCTCCGCCTCCGGGTGCAGCTGAACAATCTTTTGACATGGACCCGCAACTCTCTGGGCGTAGACCCTGAGGCATGCAATCCTGTCAGTGGCGACACGGGGCTGCGTACACCCCGTAGCTACACCATGAGCGTAAGTGTCAACCTATAAAGCAACAAACATGATGATACCTAAAAGCATAAGTCACTATTTCTGCGCCGCTACTCTGTGGTGCTGTTCCGCCGCAGCCTTCATGGGCTGCGAAGACCAGCTCGATATTACGCCAAAGGGCAAGGTGACACTTGAGACCACCGCCGAGTTGGAGCTGCTGCTCAATCAGGAATACCTGTTGGGCGACTATCCTTCCGACAATCTCGGCATTCTCTGCGGCGAAAGCGTTGGCATGTTCGACCAAGTCAGCGCAGTCTTGTCACAGACGAACACGGTGAAATACGCCCTGATGGCTTTCGATGAGGCTGTCGACCGTGCCACGCTGACCACCGACGACGTGCGATATAACTCCATCTATAAGTATGTCAACTACATGAACACCATCATCGAGAAGCTGCCGGACAGCTCGGGCGACGAGAGCCGCAAGCCCGCACTGCTGGCCGAGGCCCGGGTGATGCGAGCCTGGTTTCATTTCCTCTGTGCCGCCATCTATGCCCGCCAGTATGATGAGGCGACGGCCGACAAAGACGGCGGAATTGCCTACGTTACTTCTACTGAGGTGACAGGGCAGAAGACCAAGCTGACACTTGCCGAGACCTATCGCTGCATACTCGATGACTGCACTGACGAGCTGATTGCCCAGCTGCCTGCCGACCACGGCACGCAGGTGATGCGCGGCGACCGCGCCTGGGGCAATGCTGTTCGCGCCGTGGTGTTGTTGCAGATGAAGCGCTACGCTGAGGCCCTGCCATACGCCGAGGAGGCTATCCGCCTCAGACCGCAGATGTTCGACCGTTCTGTCATCAAGGAGACGGGCGAGTGGGTGCAAGACGAGATTTCAGACAACAACCTGCTCTACATTGGCGGCGCTGCCCGCATAGCTCCGACCATGGAGATGCTGGCCCTGGAGACGGCCGAGCTGTTTGAGGCAGGCGACTATGTCATCAATTACGAGCGGACAGGCTGGAGCCTCGACTACGGTAAGATGTACTCTGGCATTGACGGTGTCAGGATGTTCATGGGCTGGTCAACCTCTTGCAATGTCTACGGCCTGACTTCAGAGCAGCTGCGCTACGTGGCCGCCGAGTGCCTGATTCGCACTGGGCGTGTCGGAGAGGGGCTGGCTCTGGTCAATGAGGTCAGGCAATGCCGCGTTGAGGACTGCCAGCCTTTTGCGGCAGCCTCTGAGCGGGAAGCCATGCAGCTGCTGCAGCAGGCCAAGTTCATTGAGTGCCTCTCAACGCCCTTCAACTTCATGGACCGTAAGCGCTGGAACACCGAGGCCGACTACCGCCGACCCGTTACCCACCGCCTCGGCTCACTCGGCACTTACACCCTTCAGCCTGAGTCGCCCCTCTGGGTGCAGCCGTTCCCTGTGAACGCCGTGCGCTATAACCCTACATTGACACAAAATTATTAACACTTTAATTAAACAACAAATTTAAAAACAAAAACAAAATTATGAAAACAAAGAAGTATTTATTCCTGATGCTGGCTGCCACCCTGTTTGCAGCCTGCGGTGACGACAACGATGACCCGGACACACCCATGCCAGACGAGCCAGACCAGCCGGCACTTATCGAGTTTGCCGACTATTCCAATGTCATTGACATGAGCTATTCTGAGATGATTCGCCAATACCCCAATCCCTCTATGTCGTTTGGCGATTTCTATATCTATGAGAATATGAACGATGGCAAGGTTGCCTCGCTCTCTTTCATTGTCAATTCCGACAATCAGCAAGTCTACATGATTAGCGAGATGCTGACTGAGAATGCCTACAAAGAGGAAGACATTGTGGCCTACTTCGCCAGCAAATACGCGAGCTATGGAACATCTACCATTGAGACTGAGGATGAGGATGGCAACATAACAGGTAGCATAACCACCTACACCTTTGGTAATACCGACAAACAGGAAGATGCCACGCTCCTTATCGAGCTTACCGGCAACCAGAGCGTGTTCTACAGCAACCCGCAGAACGTGCCCGCCGAGACAGGTGGCGCCGGCAGCCTTGACGACATGACACCTGCCGATGCCGTGGCCAGCTTCCTGTTGCAAGACGTAGAGGACATTGAGGATGCGTATCCCGATGTGTTCATGCAGATGGGCGACATGTACATGACCTTTATGGAAGACAACTACTGGCTGGCCGGCGTGGCCTTCACTCCTGTCGATGGCTTTGTCACCAGCCTGATTATCCTCTACAACGAAGACCTCACCGACGAGGATATCATTGCCTACTACACTGACCTGGGCTACACTGCCACCCAGACTGGCACAGGCGAGGACGGCGATGAGTACACCATTACCAATGGCGTTATCATGATTGCCTACAGCGGAAATCGCGCTACCATCACTTTCATTGACGAAGACTAATCGGTAGCAAGCGCTCGCGCTACTTATAGAGTGGCGGCTGTCTTTACAGATAGCCGCCATCTTTCGTTATCTTCGCACGGAGCATTTGTTGCTCCGTGAATTATACGGTTAAATATTTATAAATTATATTGCCCTGTACATATTGTACCGATTTTTTACGTTATCTTTGCAACATAGAACAAAAAATTGCGATTATGGCAACAATCACAATAAGCAATACGGTATATAATGATGTCAAGCAATATGCTGACAAGCAAAACATGGGAGTTGACGAGTTGATAGCCATGCTCATCAACAATGTGTTGTATCCTAAACCAAAAAGAAAATTCGATTTACTGCCATTAGACCAACTGGAGCCGGAATTGCAAGATATAATCAATATGCCAAGAATAGGACAGATAGATGAAAATGACTTGAATGGCGAACAGGTACGAATGGAGTATTACAAAGAGAAATACCTATGAAAGTCTTTGTTGACACGAATGTTCTCATTGATTTTATAACGCATCGTGCGGATTTCTTTCAAGAAGCGAGTAATCTCATTAATCTTGGAATCAAAGGCGAAATACATTTGTATTCAACATCTTTATCGTTTGCCACTTGCGTTTTTGTAGGTCGTAAAGTGTTGGGATATGATGGCGTTATCAAAACAATGCAAATGTTAGAACGCTATATTAATATTTCTGATATGAATTCCACGCAATGCCACAATGCGTTGTTTTCAA
>JAFLSH010000106.1 GCA_022511055.1 Prevotella sp.
AAAATAAGCGGCGAAAGACTTGGACAGGATGAATAAAATAGTTCGCTTCATGCTTGGTGCTGTTGTCACCATGGCCATCGGGATAGCAGCTGTGTTCCTGATGGCCTTTCTGCTGATAACGTTACTTAACACTTGCCTACCCAGGAAGCCGATACCCACAGACGAGGCAATGACTGCACACTTCGTGGCTAACGAGGCTGCTTTCTGCGAACTGCGAGACAGCATGCTGACACTGCGCTACGGCTCCTACTATCCGCCACACGACCGCCCCGACTCCACCGAATACGGCAGAGCGCAGTCTGCCAGCGCCCTTCCCACGGAAAGGCTGCAGCGGATGGACTCGCTGCTGAGGGTGACAGGCTGCGAGGGCATTGATTGCACTCCTATCACGATATACCTGGTGGAGTGCAGCTGGGTGAGAGTGACCTTCAGGTATTGGTCGCGCGGCAGTGTGATATCCGGCACAGCGAAAAACTATGTGTATTGCCCCGGCCTGCCGGGAATATATGAAAAAATAGGGGCCGGCATGGTGGAGGGAAAAGAGACTGAGCGCATACTCGACGAGACGGCATACAAGGACACCACCGTCTACCGCCACATTACGGGCGACTGGTATATTGAGCTGGAGCATGACTGAACAGGTAAGTGAAAGGAAAGAGCTTATTCAGAGGAATGAATAGCAGAAATGATGCCCTCTTCGCGCGCGTGCGCGTATATAGTAGCCAATCAGGCTGAATGCCCGACACCCTCGACACCCCCAACACCCCCGACGGCAGTTTGGGTGTCGGGGGTGTTGGGGGTGCAGGGTAATTTCCGTGTATTGCTACTATGTATATATGCGCGCGAAAAAGGTGTCGTAGGTGCGTACTTCGTGGCATAGCTCTGCCCGGGGGTGCAAAAAAATGGCGCATTCCGGGCTGTTGGCAGAAAAGTGGCGAGTTTCGCCCAGTACTCTATGAGTATTGGGGAAAACTCCATGAGTTTTGGAAAATACTCTGCGAGTTTCGGGAAATACTCCGTGAGTTTTCGGCAAAACTCACGGAGTTTTTTTGCAAAAACAGCTCCTTTTTCAGCCAAAAAGTGGGCAGAACAACGGAAATTCCAAAATGTCCTAAGTGGCGAAGCGCCGACCTGATGTGGTCATCGTGGCTGTTTGTCGCTGGATGGCTTTATTTCCGTTGCCACAACAGGAAGTCGTCAAACGACACGGTGCCGAGCTTGTCGGTGTAGGTGACTTGAAAGAATCCAACCTTCAGGGGTGTCTCCTCTCTGCCCTGGCGCCACTCGATGGGCGAGCCCGGCATGTCTTCCCACTGCTCGCCGTCTTTGCTGGTGCGGGCATGGAACAGGTTGCCCTGCCGCTCAATCTGCAGATAGGGGTCGTAGTTCCAGGCGTTGCCCCGCGGGTACTGCGGCCGCTGGCCGCGGGCGAAGACTGCCGTGAGCATGTTGCCGCAGTTGTAGCTGGGGAACACGCCCAGCTGCACTATCTGCTGGTTGTCGGGCTGGCTGTCGTCAATCACCATCAGGCCGCCTTCGTTGTAGGCTGGGGTCTGGCGGCGGGAGCGGCCCATGAAGTCGGCCACGCGCCCTTGCATCACGAAGTCGCCTTTCACCTCGTGGTAAACCAGTATGCCGTTCTCGTCGGCATGGGCGTTGAAGTTGCCCGAAGCCGACTGCAAGGTGAGGCTGCCATCGGCCACCGTGGCCTTGGTGTCTTTGGCCTTCTGGCCGCTGAGTGTCTTCCACGCCGGGGAGAGCGCGGTGCCGTTGAACTCATCGGCAATGGCATCGAAGCGCAGCTGGTCTGTCTGCAGACTGACCGTGTTGCTTTCCCAGACATTGCCCTGTGCATCTTTGACAGTTGCGGTGAAGGTCAACTTGCCCTTAGTGTCGGCGGCGATAAGCGCCGTGGGCTCTTTCTGCCAGCCGTCTTGACCGCTGAAACGGTATGATAGCCCGCTTGTCGGCACACTGGTCTCCACCGTCAGCCTTATCAGCTTGGGCGTGATGGCCTGGGCGCGCAGGGTGGGGGATTGCTGTGCCGGCGGAGTGGCGAGCAGGGCGGCTTCGGCCTTGGCCTGTGCCTCGGTGGTGCGGTCTTTGCTGATGAGCAGCTGGGCAACGGCTATGCCGTGGTCGCCAATCTGCATGCTGCCGGTGCCCGTGGGCAGCCCAGGGCAGTCGAGGGCTATCGGCTCGCCGTTCAGCCAGACCTGGTTGTCGGCCGTGAGTGTCAGCAAGTTCCATTTGTCGAACTTGACTTTCACGGTCTGGCCGTTGCAGCTGATGGTCTGCGGTGTCAGGCTCAGGTCTGTGTCGCCGACTTTCAGCAGGCTGCCTTTCTTGAGCCCCTTTTGCACGGCAAAGGCCATGCTGAGGCTCTGGGCGCGGCCGTTGTCGGTCATGCCGCTGAGTGTCAGGGGCGCAGTGAGTGCCAGCTTCCCGGCGTAGACCTGCTCTGCCCCTGCGGCGTGGCCTCCCCATGTTCCCTGGTTGTGCCAGTCGGCCAGCCCGTCGGCCGGCATCAGCTGCAGGCAGACACTGGTCTCTGTGGGTTGCTGATATTCGGCCGCCACTTCCTGTGCAGAGAGTGTGCGGTCATAGACACGCAGGGTGTGCAGATAGCCGTCAAATGCAGTAGAGCCGTCGGCTGTGCCGCCAATCAGCGCGTAACGCTGCGGGCGCAGCAACAGCATCATGTTCTTCTCGCTGACCAGCCGGCCGTTCAGGTAGTGCCGCTCCATGTAGCCATCGTAGGTGATGACCCAGTGCTGCCATTGGCCCTGCTGCTCCGCAATCTGGCGCGCGCCGCTGTTCTCAAACGAGCCGTTGTGCCTGACCAGTCCGTTCTGCGGGTCGCTGCCGTTGCAGAGTTCCACGGTGGAGAGGTCGGCCCCTGTCGGCATGAGCTGAATGATGCACTCGTTCTTCTCAACCTGCGGGTTGAGAATCCATGCCGCAATGGTATAGGGTGCGCTGTAGCAGAGTGTCTGCGGCATGGGGAAGTCGCTGCGGAACAGCTGGTTGCCCGTGAAGCGGAAAGCCTGCCGGCCATCCTTCAGTTCTATCCTGACACCGTTCTCGCTGCTGAACGCCCCGCCGGCGTGGTTTTTTATGCTGTTGACAGTCGTGTTGATGGTGAAGTCGTTGGCAGAGATGTCAATCACCTTGTTGCCTGCCTCGCGGCGGGCCGCCTTCAGCCGCTCGTCTACATCGGCAGCGGCCTGCTCAACGGGATGCTCTGCGTAGAAGCTGATTTCTGCCGGCTCGAGGGCGTAGGTGAAGACACGCAGGTTGCTGACATCGCCGGGCACGGCCAGCCGGCTGCCCCACTTCTGCTTCGACTTGCCGTTGTCCTGGCCGTCTGTGTACTGGCGCTGCGTTTTCCCGTCGCTTATGTAGGCTATGGTCTTGCCGCCCTGCTGATAGATGACAGAGTAGGGCTGCTTCTTGGCAAAGATGAAACCGGCATCGAAGTTGGCAACCATCTTGTCGCCCTCAGGTCTGAAGCCGCCGCCCAGCATGCCCGCCGTGTTCTGCCACCGGCCGTTGCCCTCGACTGCCACTTGCAGCTGTGGCGGCACCTGGTTGGCACCGTTGAACACCTTGACGTTCCAGATGCCGCCAAAGTGGCCGTTCTTCTGGCGGCCGGTGACAGTAATGCGCAGATAGCGGGCAGTCTGGCTGCCGCGGTCTACGTATGGGCTGGCTGCCAGTGTGTTCCGGCTTTTGTCGGCATAGAGTGTCCACTGCCGCGCATCGTCTGACACTTCAATCTTGTACTGGTAGAAGTAAGTGGCATATTCAAACTGGGTCCACACCTGGTCGAAGCGTGTCGGCTGGCCAAGGTCAATCTCCAGATAGTCCTCTCCTGTGCAGGTGGCAGGTTTCCACAACGTGGCATTGTTGTCGTCGGTGGCATACTCAGGGCGGAACCAGTCGCTGTAATAGCTGCTGGCCTTGGCCTTGGCGCCGAAGGCCAGGTTCTGCATCCTTGGCAGTGCCGAAACAGACTTGGGCAGCAGCCCCTCGTGCGTAGGCTCTACTTTCTCTATCTTGCCGTCGGCGGTGAACACCAGCTTGTCGATGCAAATCTGGCGGTGGAAGCCGTGAATGCTCTTCGGGTTGTTGTGGCGGTGGTAGACAATGTAGTAGTCCTCGCCGTCTTGCAGCACGCTGTGGTGGCCGGGGCCGTGTACGGTCTCATCGGCGTTGGTCTCAAGAATGCAGCCCTGATATTCGTATGGCCCCATCGGCCCGGCAGTCGAGGTGGCATACTGAACGCGATAGGTGTGGTCGTGGCAGGAGCCGCTGGAGTACATGAAATAGTAGATGCCGTTCTTTTTCAGCACGAAGGGTGCTTCAAAGAAATCCTTGACCTCAGTATTGGGAATGAGCTTCTTGTCGGTAAACGATTTCATGTCGGCCCCAAACTTGGCCACGCCGCAGCCAAACCCTTCGTAGATGCCCCATGTGCCGAAGTAGATGTAGACCGAGCCATCGTCGTCAACGAATGTCTGCCCGTCTAACGTGATGGCGTTATGCACGAAGCGGTCGGGCACGAGTACGGCATCGGTCTTGCCGAGAATGTTGGTCCACGGCCCTCTGGGGGTCTGCCCGATGCCTTCGTGAAGCACGCAAGGCTCGCAGTAGAAGTAGTGGTACTGCCCGTCTGCGCCTTTCATGACATCCGGCGCCCACACCACTTCGGTAGTGGGCCAGTTCATGGTGACATTAGTCCAGTTCTGGAAATCCTTTGACATCCACACTTGTGCTGGGCCGTAGCCGTTGCCGTTGCCGTCGGTGGTGGCATAGAGGTAGTAGGTGTCGCCGAACTTCTTGATGGTCGGGTCGGCAAAGTAGCCGGGTATGAAGGGGTTACCCGCGCCGGGCGAGTTCCACTTGGCGGCCGTTTGGGCCTTTGCGCCTAAGCTGACAGTCAGCAGCAGCGCACAGAAGAGCTTTTTCATAAATCAGTACCTATTTCTTTGACTTTGACTTGGTTGCAACTTTTGTCTTTGGCGTGGCCACCACCTTGGGCTTGGTGGCCGATGGCGGGTCGTGGCGCGGATTCATGAGCGGCCATGCCGCTTCTAAAATCTTGTTGCGCAGGTTGGGGGTGTAGCCGGGATTCTGTTTCAGGAACTGCTCCACCTGCTGGCGGGCCTCTTCTGACTTGTGCGAATCGAGGAGTGCCTTCATCCAGTTGCCGGGAAAGAAGATGTCGCTGTTTTGCTGGATAGTCTGTAACTCGTTGAGGCTGATGGGAATGTAGCTGTTGCTCTGATGCTCGCGCACATCGGCATTCAGCAGCCGCAGGGCGTGGAGTGCCCATGGCTCCTGCTGGCGGTTTTCCTTGTTGAGCAGGCTTCTGAACAACGTTTCCTGTGCCGCCACATCAGGATTGCAGGCGCGGCTCACGTAGTCGAACTCCTTGCGCAAGTCGTCTGTGGTCAGGCGCGAGCGCTGCGTGTCGAGGATTTCCTTCCACTGCTCTGGCCGCATGATGGCCAGCCGGTAGGCCATTTCCATGTAGTCGCGCTCGTTGAAAAGCTGGTCGCTGTGGGATTCCCAGATGGCATACAGCTGGTTAAGCACTTCGGGGGCGGTGGCGTTGGCCGCCATCTTGCGGATAATGTGCTGCCGGCACTCGGGGGTCTTGTTCTCGGGCAGCAGGTCGGTGATGCACTGCTCCAGGGTCTTGCGCTCTGAGTCGGTCATGCGGTCGAAGGCAATCCTGAACATGTGGTCTATGCTGGTCGAGATGATGAGCGGGTTAGTTTCCTTGAGCATGTTGCGATAGAGTTCGCCGAAGTAGCTGGCGGGAATCTGGCTCATCAGGTAGTTGTCGTAGAGGGTCAGCAGCAGGGCATAGCGGTACTGCGCATTGCGGGTGGTGATGAGGCGCAGCGGCAGCTTCTGGGCATACTCGGGGTCGAGCGTAAACCGGCCGTAGCCCTTACCGTCATAGTTGGGAATGATGTAGCTGGGCTTGTTGTTCAGCTTGATGCTGACCGTTGGCTGCTGCATGTCGATGGTAATGGTGCGGCTGTCGTCTAAGTCGTAGATGAGCCTGACCTCAAACTTCTGGCGCCAGCACAGCCCCCGCTCGTATGGGTCGGTCTGCGTGACAATGAGGTTACCATCCTGATAGGAAGTGTGTATGTTGGGCATTCCCTTCTGCTTGACCCACACCTCGCTGAACTGCCGCACGCCCACTTCGGGCGCTTCGGCATCGAGTATCGTAATCAGGTCATCCCATGAGGCGTTCTTGAAGTAGAACTTCTTGATATATTTTTGCAGGCCGGTCTGCATGGCCTTCGGCCCCATCAGGTCTTCGAGCATACGCATCATGACAGGGGCTTTGTCATAGATGATATTGTCGTAAAGCAGCGAGGCGTGGTTCAGGTTTTCCAGCGGCTGGGCAATGGGGTGCGTACCCTCGGTGCGGTCGATGGCAATGGCGCGCGCCTGATAGGTCTTCAGGAAGTTCAGCTCGTGGTCGACCTTGGTGTACTGGCGGCGGGTAATCTTGGAGGCCATGAAGTTGGCAAACACCTCTTTGGCCCAGACATCTTCAAACCATTTCAGCGAAACCATATCGCCAAACCACAGGTGAGCCGTCTCGTGGGCTATCAGCTCGGCGCGGCTCAGCTCGTCTTCCTGCGTGGGATTCTTTCCCAGGAACACGCGGCGGTCGTTCAGCTGAATGGCGCCCGGATGTTCCATGCCGCCGAACTGGTAGCCGGGCAGTATGACCAGGCCGTACTCCTTGAACGGGCACTTGATGTAGGTGTATGACTCCATCCATTTCAGCGACTGCTCTGCCTCTTCGAACACTTTGTCCAGCTGCTCCACGTTTTCCGGGGCTGTTTCGCGGTAGAGCGCCCTGATGGAGTGGCCGGCCAGCTGCCCATCGAGCTTCTTGGTCTTTTCCTGGAAATTGCCGGCGACAAACGAGAACAGATAGGTGGGTATGGGCAGCACACCGTTGCTGGCCATGGTTTTCCACCCTTCCGGCGCGTTCAGCTTCACTTCGTAGGTGGCCCTGATGTCAGGCTGGTCAAAGCACGGGAAGCACGAGCGGGCGTGGTCGGGCACGAAGAGCGTGTACATGTAGTCATCGTTGCGGTTCAGCGCGTCATCTGTGCTTTCGAAGCTCAGGGTAACGGTGTTCACGCCCACCTTCATGGGCTTCATGGGCAACACGATGTGTTCGTTCTCCATGCGTGCGGGCACTTTCTTCTTCTTGTTAATCTGGCAGAGGCCGGAGAACTTTCCCTGGAAGTCCAGCACCACGTCTGCCCGCTGTTGCAGGGTGAACGTGATGGTGGCCGTGCCGGTGACTTTCTTCTGCCGGTCGGCAGGAATATTAAATGTCAGTTGGTAGTTGACGTTGCTGATGTTGGCTACGCGGTTTTCGGCCAGTTCCTTCGAAACGCCTTTCTCCAGAGGCTGGCCATAGCATAGGGTAGTCACCATGAGAGTGACCATGAGACTGATAAAACTGGAAATTTTCATGACGTTTTTTACGATTTTGCTTGCGAAGGTACACATATTTTGTGAAATAACAAAACTAAAAGATGATAAATTATTCTAATTCAAATGAACTTTTGCGTGTTTTGGCCGTCAAATGTATAAATTTGCACCGTGAAACTTGAATTAAACTGTTAAGATTATGAAAAAGAACACATTTTTTGTCGTTGCCGTGGCCGGTCTGCTGATGACCAGCTGCGCCAGCAAGAAAGACCTGGCAAACTGCCAGACAGAGAACAAATCGTTGCAGTCTGCCCTGCAGGACACCAAGGAAAGCCTGGCCGCCAGCAAGGCCCGCGTGACCAGTCTGGAAGAACAGCTCGCCGCGCAGAAAGAGGCACTCAACGAGCAGAAACGGGCATACGCCAGGTTGCAGCAGTCACTCGACAAGAGCCTGACCAATGCCTCGCAGAACAATGTCTCCATCGAGAAGCTGGTCGACCAGATTAACGAGTCTAACCAGTACATCCGCCACTTGGTGGAGGTGAAGTCGAAGAGCGACTCGCTGAACATGGTGCTGACCAACAACCTGACCCGCTCACTCTCAAAAGAGGAGCTGAAGGAAGTCGACGTGCAGGTGCTGAAAGGGGTGGTCTACATCTCCCTGGCAGACAACATGCTCTACAAGAGCGGCTCTTACGAAATCAACGACCGCGCCGCCGAGACACTCTCGAAGATTGCCAAAATCATCAAGGACTACAAGGACTATGACGTGCTGATTGAGGGCAACACAGACAACGTGCCCATCTCGAAGACCAACATCCGCAACAACTGGGACCTCTCGGTGCTGCGCGCCTCGTCTGTCGTGCAGGCTTTGCAGACACAGTACGGCGTAGACCCCAAGCGGCTGACGGCCGGCGGCCGGGGCGAGTATAACCCCATTGCCGACAACACGACCGAGGTGGGCAAGCAGCGCAACCGCCGCACCCAAATCATCATCACGCCGAAACTCGACGAGTTCATGGAACTCATCGGCCAGGCTCCCGAACAGTAACCCCTTAAATCAGTGACGACTACGATTATGAAAAAGTTTTTTCTTACCTTCTCCATGGCACTCGCCACGTTTGCGAGTGCCTCTGCACAGAATCTCCAGAAGGGCGACTATGCCTACCTGTACTGCCACATGAGCGACAAGGGCGAGTGGACAGCCTACGCCGTCAGCCGCGATGGCTACAACTACGAGGACATCATTGGCGGCGAGCCCATCATGGACCCCGCTGAGCATGCCCGCATTGAGGGCGGACAGCGCGATGCCTTCATCTGCCGCGAACACCGCGGAAAGGGCTACCTGATGGTAACGACCGACATGTGTGTGGCCAAGTCGAAAAAGTGGGACAACTACGGCATCGACCTGCTGAAGTCGAAAGACCTGATAAACTGGACCAGCGTGACCTTCGACTTCCGCAAGGGCCCCAGCATCTTCTGCGACCCCGAGAGCCCCGACCCCTACAAGGACTACTCCAAGATTCACCGCGTGTGGGCACCGCAGATTTTCTGGGACCCGGCCTACGTCTGGCCTGACGGCAAGCGGGGCGGCTATTTCGTCTACTACTCGCTGCTCAGCCCGGAAGACGGCTACGACCGCATGTACTACAGCTATGCCGACGAGTCGTTCACGAAGCTGACCAAGCCGCGCCTGCTCTTCGACTGGGGCTACGCCACCATCGATGCCGACATCAACTACCTTGAGAGCGATGGCCTCTACCACATGCTCATCAAGAAAGAGGGCGGTAAGCCCGGCATCTACACCGCCACGGCCAAGAGCCTGACCGGCCCATGGTCAGAGCCGGTCGAGGACGACTATGTGAGCTTCGAGGGCAGAAAGAATTGCGAGGGCTCCAGCGCCTTTCAGCTGATGGGCGACGACACATGGCGCGTGGCCTACATTCAGTACAGCGACAATCCCAAGCACTATCGCATCTGCAAGGCCGACAAATATCTGCGCAACTTCAGCGACCCAGTCGACATCAAGGGTGTGACTGGCCCCCAGCACGGCTCCTTCATGCGGTTGACCAAGAAGGAGTACGACCGGCTGAAGAAGTGGTCGGCCAAGCAGTCGAAATAACGGCCGCTTACGCACGCGTGCGTATAGTAGCCAATTGAACTGAACACCCCACACCCCCGACACCCCCAGCACCCGTTTTGGGTGTCGGGGGTGTCGGGCAAATAGCTTGATTTAGCACTACTATGCGCGTACACATGCGCGCGCGTTGTGTGTTTGTTTTCCCGCAT
>JAFLSH010000107.1 GCA_022511055.1 Prevotella sp.
GCGGGAGTTCTGCAAAACATCACTTTTTGCGCAAAGAACTTTCCAAAATGATTTTCTGCCGGAAAATACCGCAAAATATTTGGCACTTCATGCAGTTTTTCGTAACTTTGCAGCAATACTTACCAATAATAGACTTATCATGAAACAAATCAAATTGTGGATGCAAGCCGCCATCCTGACCAGCGGCCTAACAGCGCTCTGCGCGTGTACCTCACCTATTGACAACCCGGTAACGCCAGACGAACAGGAGCCAGCGCAGCCGACCGAGCGCGTGAAGCAAGACCTGATTACCCCAGAAGGACAGATGGAGAAGCTGAATCGCGGCGTGGTGGCGCTGCCACTGAAGGAAGGCCAGAGCGCAGGCAACTTCATCAGCTGGCGGTTGCTCGGCACAGACGATGCGCGCACGGTATTCGATGTGGTGCGCGATGGCGAAGTCATCGCCCAGAACTTGAGCGTAACAAACTACTCTGATGCCAACGGCAGCCGCACTGCCAAGTACCAGATTGTGTGCAAGGTGGAAGGCAAAGTGGTTGAGACCTCACCAGAAGTAACACCCTGGGGGCAGATTTACAAACAGATAAAGCTAAACCTTCCCGCAACCGGCAAGCAGGGCGGCACCTACACGCCAAACGACTGCTCGGCAGGCGATGTTGATGGTGATGGCGAGTACGAGCTGTTCGTCAAATGGGATCCCTCGACCTCAAAGGACAACTCGCAGGGCGGCAAGACCGATAATGTCTACATTGACTGCTACAAGCTCGATGGCACCATGCTCTGGCGCATCGACCTGGGCGTGAACATTCGCGCCGGCGCCCACTACACCCAGTTCCAGGTCTACGACTATGATGGTGATGGCCGCGCCGAAATGATTTGCAAGACCGCCCCCGGCTCGAAAGACGGTCTGGGCAACTACGTGAATCAGGCAGCCACTGATGATGCCATCAAGGCGGCCGACAACAACAAGGACTGGCGCACCAGTGATGGCCGCATCAACGGTGGTCAGGAATATCTGACCGTCTTCGACGGGCAGACGGGCAAGGCCGTTCACACCATTGCCTATTTCCCCAACCGCAACGCCAAGGCCCAGCTCAGCGAGGCCGAAGGCTCGTACAACTGGGATGACCGTAGCGGCAAGAACGACAAGGGTAACTACGGCAACCGCGGCGAGCGCTACCTGGCTGCCACGGCCTATCTGGATGGGCCTGATGCCAGACCGAGCGGTATCTTCGTGCGTGGCTACTACACCTACGCATACGTCTGGGCAGTCGACTTCGATGGCTCACAGCTGCGCCACCGCTGGCTGCACTGCTCTGCCTCGAAGACCCAGTACTCTGTCATTGATGCCAACATGCAGGAGTCTGCCAAGGTGACCGCACCGAAGGCTACTCGCGGCGGCGGCAGCAACACCCTGTATGGCAACGGCAACCACAACATATCCATTGGAGATGTCGACGGTGATGGCCGCGATGAAATCGTGTGGGGCTCGGCAGCACTCGATGATGATGGCACTCTGCTCTACGCCACGGGCTTCGGCCACGGCGATGCCATTCACCTGGCCGACCACGACCCAGACCGCCCCGGTCTTGAGGTGTTCCAGATTCATGAGGAGAGCCCCTACGGATGGGATTTGCATGATGCCCGCACGGGTGAGATACTCTACAACGCCACCGGCGGCAGCGACAACGGCCGCGGCATGGCTGCTGCCCTCATTCCCTCGGTCCGCGGCTCGCAGTTCAGCTCTTCCAACGACCGCAACCAGCGCAGTGCCATCACCGGCGAAGTGGCCTCTTCGAAGTCGGCCTCGCTGAACTTCCGCATGTACTGGAACGGCACGGTCTATGACCAGCTGCTCGACGGCAACACGCTCGATGCCTTCAGCAATGCCTCTACCACCAGCCGTGTCATGACATTCGCAAACTACGCCAACTCATCGACCTGCAACTCTACCAAGAAGACTCCCAACCTGCAGGCAGACCTCTTCGGCGACTGGCGCGAGGAACTTATTCTCTGGGATTCAAGCGACAACTGCACGCTGAACATCTTCACCACGAACATTCCGACCGACTTCCGCGTGCCGACACTGATGCACGACCACACCTATCGCATGGGCATCTGCTGGCAGAACACGGCCTACAACCAGCCCCCGCACCTGGGCTTCTATCTCCCCGACTTCGTTTCGAAGTAATGATATAACTTCAACTCAAACAAAAAACTTTTATGTACAGACCACAGTTCAACAAGCGCCAAGCCTTTGTCTTCCGCCACTTCGGCAACAAGGGCTACTCGCTTTTTAGCTGTCTGGGGCGCGAGGTAGTGTGCAGCGTACTCTCCGTGGCTACGCTCACCTACGCCTCGGCCGAGAGCGTGAGTACCGCTCCCGTAACGGCCGACTCCGTAGCCACCAAGACAGACAAAGAGCTGACACTTGAGGAGGTCAGTGTGACCGGCTCAAGGGCGCCCCTGACGAAAAGTCAGGCTGCGAGAATGGTAACTGTACTGGACCGAAGCGACATTCAGCAGGCACCAGTACAAAGTGTCAACGATTTGCTGAAATATGCCGTAGGCGTAGATGTCCGTCAGCGTGGCCCCATAGGCACGCAGACGGACATCTCTGTTCGTGGCGGCACATCAGAGCAAATCATCATCTTGCTCAACGGCATCAACATCTGTGACCCGCAGACGGGGCACAACGTGATGGACCTGCCCACCGACCTGAGCGAAATCATACGCATAGAGGTGCTGGAAGGGCCTGCGGGCCGCATCTATGGCACTTCTTCGTTGGTGGGAGCCATCAACATTGTGACAAGACCCGCCGCAGAGACCAGCACCGACTTCACGTTGGAGGGCGGCTCCTACGGCTATGCCAAGGCAAGCGGCCGGACAAACCTGAAAGCCGGGCGGTGGAACAACCAGGTGAGCGCAAGCTACAGCCGGAGCGATGGCTACAGCCGCTCTCAGGCTGGCTCGCTGAACACTGACTTCAACGCCACGAAGGCATTCTACCAGGGCAGCTACGAAGACCCTGATGTCAACGTCTACTGGCATTTGGGATTTGCCGACAAAGGCTGGGGCTCCAGCACGTTCTTCGCCTCGCCCGCATGGCAGGCCGATGACCAGTACCAGAACACCACGAAATGGATGTCGGCCATTCAGGCGGAGACAAAGCGCGGCAGACTGCACCTGCACCCCGCCATCTACTGGAACCAAAACCGCGACCGATACGAGGGATACCGTGGCAAGCCGGAGCTGATGAAGTTCAACTATAACCGCACCAACATCTACGGTGTCAGCCTCAACAGCTACTTCGACTGGGCAGCAGGCCGCACCGCCGTGGGTGCAGAGGTGCGCAACGAAGACCTGGTGAGCGGCAACCTGGGCGAGCCGCTGAGCAAGCCGCGCCCCATCAGCGGCACCGACCGCGACTACACGCTCGGCATCAACCGCACGAACATCAGCGCCCACCTGGAACACAACCTGCTGCTGCGACAGTTCACGCTGTCAGCCGGTCTGGTGGCTGTCAAGAACTCGTGGGCCGACATGGACATGAGCGTTTACCCCGGCATTGATGCCAGTCTCCGATTAGGCAGCCGCTGGCTGCTGCACACCTCACTGAACACTTCGCTGCGCATGCCTTCGTTCACTGAGATGTACTACAAGCTGCAGGGATTTTCCGCCGACCCGCACCTGAAGCCCGAAGAGATGACAGCCGTTGAAGGAGGTGTCAGCTATCACGCCAACGGCTTCAGCGCCACCGCCACAGGATGGTATCACCACGGCAAAAACATGATTGACTGGCTGATGGACACGCGGTTAGGCGACGAGGCTGTCTGGCAGAGTGTCAACCACACCAAGATAAACAGCGTGGGTATAGAAGCGACAACCGAGCTTGACTTCCGCCGCCTGCTGCCCGCCCAGCAGCTGCTCAGCAGACTGCGTGTCAGCTACAGCTATATCCACCAGGACAAGGAGCAAGAGCAGGGTCTTGTGTCGCAGTACGCCCTGGAATACCTGCGCCACAAGCTCATTGCCAACGCCCTGCTGCAGCCCATGCGTAAACTGAGCCTGAACCTCAATGTGCGCTGGCAAGACCGCCAGGGCAGCTACACCGACTTCGACGGTGCCGCCCACGACTACAAGCCCTACGTGCTGACCGATGCCCGGTTGACGTGGCAGGAAAAGACATGGAAGGTGTATGCCGAAGCCAATAACTTGTTTAATATCAGCTACCGCGACTACGGACTCGTGGAACAGCCCGGCATCTGGCTGGTTGGCGGCTGCAGTTTTCGGTTGTAGGCGGAGAAATGGGTAGGTTTTTGTAGGTGTGGTAGGTGCAGTAGGTTTAGTAGGGGCGGCAGCCTGACATGATTGGTGGCAGATTGGACAACCTACTGCACCTGCCAAACCTACCACACTTACTAAACTACAAAAAAACGTCTTATTCTTTCTTGAGCTTAAACGAGTTCTCAATGCTGCTCAGCTCTGCCGAGAACGCGCGGTCTACCTTCAGGCGCTGCTCTACCGCGTTGCAGCTATGCAGCACCGTGGAATGGTCGCGGTTGCCAATCAGCTGACCGATGCGCGATGCCGGCATCTTGGTGTATTTCTGGGCAAGATACATTGACACCTGGCGCACCTGCACGTAGTCACGCTTACGGCTCTTGCTGAAGACATGCTGCTGCTGCACGTTGAAGTGCTGGCAGACCTTCTCCAGAATGTCATCAATGGTGAGCGGATGATTGTCTACCTTCACGGCGCGCTTGACAATGCGCTCTGCCAGCCGCATATCGACATTGCTGTTGTAGACAATGCTATAGGCCATCAGCGAATTGACCACTCCTTCCAGGTCACGCACACTGCCGTTGGCGGTCTCGGCGATAAACCTGATGACATCTTCGGGAATCTTCAGGCCATCGCGGCGACATTTCGCCTGCAAGATGTCAATGCACAGCTGCACGTTGGGCTTTTCCAGCTCGGCGATGATGCCACAGGCGAAGCGGGTGAGCAGGCGGTCTTTCACGCCTATCAGGTCGACAGGCGGGCGGTCACTCGCCAGGATAATCTGCTTGCCGCAGCGGAACAGATGGTCGAAGATGTGGAAGAACGTGTCGAGTGTCTTCGGCGTAGTCCATTCCTGTATGTCATCCACTATCAGCACGTCTATGGTCTGATAGAAACTGATGAAATCGTTGGTGTTATTGTTCTTCACCGAATCGGTGTACTGCCTCTGGAACAGATGCGCCGAGACGTAAAGCACACGCCGCTGCGGATAGAGTTCCTTGCAGCGCACGCCGATGGCGTTGATGAGATGGGTCTTGCCGCAGCCCGACGGGCCAAAGACAAAGAAGGGATTGAAAGTAGACTTTCCCGGATGCTCGGCAATGGACTGCCCAATGGTCCGGGGCAGCTTGTTGGAGTCACCCTCAATAAAGGTCTGGAAGGTCTTATAGACATCCAGCTGCGGATTCAGCTTCTGCGACACAGCATCCAGCACGGTCGGCGACTTATGGGCACGACTGGAGGGCTGGGGCGACTCTATGTCTGCCGCCTGCCCGCCTTCCACGACCGGCCCCAGCGCATGCTGCTTGTCAGTCATGACGTGGTAAGTCAGCCGCACGTTTGCGCCGAAGCAGCGGGGCAGCACCTTGCTCAACAGCCCCACGTAGTACTGCTCCAAGTACTCGTAGACGTAAGCACTTGGAACTTGCACCAGCAGTGTCTTCGTTTCCTCTGTGAAATGCTCGAAGACGATGGGCGCAAACCACGTTTTGTATTGCTGCTCTGTGACATTCTCCCTAATCAGTTGCAGGCAGTTGTCCCAAAGCGCCTTATGACTGTTTTGCATCATCTGGCGTTTTTATTCTTTTTTTTGATTATATGACTATAACCGAAATGTTTTTGGTCAGCAAATAATAATAGCTGATTTTCGTATGCAAAGGTAATGTTTTTTTTTGAACTGGGCAAATACCAACAATTAGTTGCCGCTTACCGTTTCACGCATAACTGACTATGGTTTGGGGGGTTAGGCCGTTTCACTCTATTGGGGCAGTCAAATTCTTTACACAAGTCACGAAAACACTGACTTTCAGACGATTAGAGCGTTTTTTGCATTTCCACTGCATAAAAACACCCTCCGCCTGACAGCCGCTGAAACACCACTTTTATTAGGAAGTTGCGGACATTTCGCTGGAAAGTCGGGCGGAGGGTGGTTATTTAGACGAAATAAAAATTACTTGTCTTTCTTGCCGAATATCGAGAAGTGGACATAGCGCTTCGGGTGCTGTTTAAGGTCTATCAGCAGCGAGTCAGCATCGCGCATGGTGGCGTTCAGATGCTGATAGACGCCGGGGTCAGTCATCAGCAGGCCCAGCGTACCCTCCTTGCTGTTCAGGCGGGCTGTCAGCCGCTCCACGTTGTCCAGGGTGGTGTTCACCTTTGACATGGTGGCCGCCACATCTACCTCGCTCAAGTTCTTGGTCAGCGTGTTAGTGTTGTCCAGCAGCCCATCGGCCTTTGCCATCAGCTGCGGCACGTTCTTGTTCAACCCTGTCATCAGCGTGTTCAGCTGGCGGGTGGTGGTAGTCAGGTCTGCGGAAATCTGCTCGACATTGTGCAGCGAGTTGGCAATGGCAGGGTCGGCCAGCAGAACGTTCAGGCTGGCCATGATAGAGTCTAACTTGGGCAGCAGCTGCTCAATCTGCGGCACCATGCCGCCCACCTTGTCCATCATGCCCTCTTGCATGCCGCCGCTGATGGTGTCGCCCACGGCCATGGCTGCCGCCGAGACATCGCCCAGCCGCAGTTCCAGCTTCACGTTGCCCAGCAGGTCACTGCCAATCTCGGCGGTGGTGCCGGCGGGCACTCTCAGCTTTCTGTCGAGCCCCACCACGGCAACGATGCGGTCGGGCTGCTGGTAGTTGTAGTTGATACCTTCCACCACGCCCACCTTGTAGCCATTGGCATAGACCGGGGCTGACACAGACAGCCCGCTGACATCACTGAAAGTCACATAGTAACTGTTGGCACTCGAAAACAAAGTCAGCCCTTTCAGGAACTGCATGCCAAAGAACATCACGACAATGCCGACAATGGCAACCAGGGCTATCCGTACCTCTTTTGTTAAAAATCTCATATCGCTTTCTTGTTTTTTTCTGTTACTTTTTCTGTTTGTTTGCTCTATACTCGCTGATGGCCTCGTTGACGTTCATCTTCACGCCATCCCTGAACGCGACGATGAAGGCCTCGGGGAACTTGGCGACCAGCCGTTTGCGCAGCTGGTAGACCTCGGCATAGTTGGCCGATGCGCCCACCGTGTACTTGAACATGCCGCCTTCCTCATAGCAGTCGGCCGCCTCGCCCTTCAGCTGGGCATTGCCCGCCTTCAGCCGGGCCGTGCTGGCCAGAATCTGCACCTTGAACACCGGGGCCGACAGCGCGCCTGCCTGCTGCCCCGCGGGCTGCTCCTGTGGCTCTTCCGCCGCCTTCCTGGGCTCAGCCAGCGTTTCCGTCTGCACCACCACGATAGTGTCGTTCACCACGATGGTGTCCTTCGGCGTTTCCGTTCTGGCCTCCGCCGCCGGCTGTTCCTGCCGGGCGGCCGGCTCTGTGGCCGGCTGTTTCTTCGCCACGGTTTGCCTGGGCTTGGCGACGGGGTCGGCCTTCGGCACTATCTGGGGTATTTCCACTTCCTGCGGCGCAGGGTCTGGCTTATACGGAATGCCCGACGTGGGAGATGCCTTCTTCTTATAGGCGACAAAAGCCTGATACAGCCCTCGGGCCATGGCATCAACGCCAGTCTTGCTGTTCATCATGCGTTCCTCATCAGGCGTGGTGATGAAGCCCAGCTCTACCAGACAGCTGGGCATAGACGTTTCGCGCAGCACCAGGAATCCGGCCTGCTTCACCCCCTTGTTGGAACGGTTAGCCGTGGCGCAGGTCTTCTGCTGCACCAGCTTGGCCATCTCGACACTTTGCAGCATATTGTTATCCTGCATCAGCTCGAAGATGATGTAGCTCTCGCTCGACCTCGGGTCGAAGCCCGCATAGCGCTGCTTGTAGCCCTCTTCGTAGAGTATCACCTCATTCTCGCGCTTGGCCACATCGAAGTTGTCGCCGGCGCGGTGCATACCTAACGTGTAGGTCTCCATGCCCCTGGAAATCTTGCCCTTCGGCAGCGCGTTGCAGTGGATGGAGACAAACAAGTCGGCCTTGTTGCGGTTGGCTATGTTGGCGCGCTCCTTCAACGACACGGACACATCAGTCTTTCGGGTGTAGACGACCTTGACATCCGGGCAGTTCCGCTCGACATAGCTGCCAAAAGCCTTCGCCACGGTGAGCGCCACGTTCTTCTCCTTCGAGAACGAGCCCAATGCCCCAGGGTCGATTCCCCCGTGGCCGGCATCAATCACCAGCGTGAACTTCTTGACGGCAGCGCAGGCTGTCAGCGCGCAGCCCAAGGTCAGAAACAGGAATATGAGAATCTTCTTCATCATAAAAATCGGTGCAAAATTAGTCAATTCCCTTGAGAAAACCAATGTTTGTCAGCCAGTTTTATCATTTATTAAATGTAGTTCGATGCCCGTTCCCTGGCAGTCGGCCCCCATCGGCGGGTTTTCCTTGTCAAGCCAGAGGTCTATCCGGCTGACCTGCGGGAACGCCGCGGCAATAGCCTTCACAATGCGCCCGCCCACGTGTTCCAGCAGCGCCGAGGGCTGGCGCATCTCGCGGCCGACCAGCTCACAGACAGCGGCATAGTCAAGTGTGTCGCCCAGCCGGTCACTCTCCATGGCGGCCGCCAACGGATAGCCCAGCCGCAGGGTTACGGTGAAGTAGCCCCCCACCCTGCCCTCCTGTGGCAACACGCCGTGGCAGGCGTAGTAGCGCAGGTTGCGCAGCCAGATGCAGCTCTCGGTCAGTCTCATTCCTCGCCCGCCTCCGTCTGGTCCGCCACGGCAGCATCGGCGGCACCGGGGATGTATTTCTTCAAGGCGCGCTCCACGCCCACCTTCCAGGTATTGATGCTCTCATCGTTCAGCGACAGCGATGCAACCAGCCTGATGACGTGTTCCAGCGGCATGCGGTAGCGCAGCACGCCCGAAATCAGCTTGGCGTAGTTCCAATATTCAGGGTTGAACTTCTCCGAGAGCCCCTCGACGGTGGTCTTGTAGCCGCGCTTGTTCTCAAACTGGAAGTCATAGCGCTTCGTGCCGTCTGGGTTTGTGTTCTTCACAATCTTGCCCTGTGTCACGCTCTTGGGCAGCAGAATACCCTCTTCATCGTCTTGCAACCCCGTGAAAATCTCATAGGGATAGCCATCGAGCAGACCGACAAAGGCCACCCACTTCTCCTTGTTGTTCTGGAATCGCACTACATCACATGCCAGCACCTGCGGGCGCACCTCGGTCACCTCCGGCCGCTGGGCAGCCAGGGCCGCCTGCGCCGCCAAAGCCTGCAACCGCGCATAGTCATCGGCGCTCACGGCACCCTTGCAGCGCTCAAGCAATGCCCTGATATCCTCGTCTGTCATCATACGCTCTTACCTTACAATATATAAAAAACTGTTTTCGGCTACAAAGTTACAAATAATCACCGACACCGCAAAGGCATTTCTGAAGATTTACGCCATCTGCCCCGCAAATAGCCCAAAAGCTGCCGCCCGCCTCACCTGTTCGGAACGAAAAGCAC
>JAFLSH010000108.1 GCA_022511055.1 Prevotella sp.
TGCTGGGCTTTTAGCGAGTCAGCGAGAAGCGGACTGACAGACCGAAGTCCTGGGTGGTCGTCGGATAGCTGCTTGACGACAGGAGCGGCGTGTTGGTCTGGCGGTCAAAGTAGAAGGAGAGGGTCATCAGGCGCGAGAGTGTATAGTCGGCCATGAACGACAGTTTGAAGGCCGAATTACCGCTACTGGCCGATGAGGTCTGCGTGGCAATGTCGCGAGTGATGGCCGCCTGCTTGCGGAAAGACAGGTCAAGACGCAAGTTCAGGTCGTGGTTGACACCGCGTGTACGCGAAGTGGTCTGTGTCTGGTTGCGGTTGCTCTGGTTGTCTTGATTCTGCTGACCGGCTTTCTTGTTCTGGGTCTTTTTCACCTTTCGGGCGCCTGATGCGCTGAACAGATTAAAGTCGGATATCTTATAGGCCGCACCGATGACCCAGTCATTGGAGCGCGACTCGTTCAGCTGTACGCTGGTGGTCGACAGATTCAGGACACGGGTGGAGCGATACTCAGCTTTGAGTGTCATGCTGTTCTGCAAAGTAACGTCTACGCCAAAGAGTGGAGAGAACGACTCGTTGATGCTGACCGTTGAGACGTTGAACATAGTGGAGGGTGAAAGGCTGCCATCGCTGGCCGTAACGAAGCCCCAGCCGTTCATGTATTCCTGCCAAGAGCTGTAGCTGGCGTAGCTGCCTACGGAATAGATGGACTTATAGGCATGGTTGATGTTGACCGACTTGAAGCGGTCGGCAAACCACGTCAGCTTCGATAATCCTGAATAGCGTAAAGTCCAGTTGGGCAGCAGTCTGGAGAGAGCGGGGAAGATGTCAAGCGAGTGACCTGCCCCCGCCGTATAGGCCGACAGAAATGCCGGTACCAGAACATCGGCCGCATACTGGTCGACGGCGTTCACACCTTCAACGCCTGCATATTGTGCCTGCACCCGTTGCTGGAACTGGGGAATCAGGCTACAGAACTTGTCGAATGCCTTCGACTGGTAGCCGCTGTTGGCATTGCCGATACCCTCGAATGCCGATGACAGCGAGAGAGTGGTCATGTTGAACGTGCCCGACTGCGTGGTGGGCGAGCCTGCGTACATGAACTGAATGCTGCGCGAGCGGTTGTCGGTACGTGAGGCCGTGAGGTCAATTTTTAGGTCACGCACCGGCTCCAGTGTGGCTCGGAGCTGCAAGTCTTCGTTGCGGGTGGTGGTCGATGGCGTGGCGATGGAATCGTTCATCATGAGCCAGCCGTTCTCTTTAGCCTTGTCGATGTAGCTGTCGTCAGACAGACCGAAGGCGAAGTCAAGTCCCGGCGCAAGCACGGAGCCCGTGCGCTGTCCAAAGGCATCGCCAATGGTTGGCATGAAGCCCGGCAGGGTCATGGCGCGCTGATTGCGGTAGCTGAGGCTGACCGTGCGCACCATCATCAGCAGATGAGCCGCATGCTGGGCAGGGCTGTACCACCACTGCTTGTCCAGCGGCTCTTTGGGAACAACCGACAATTTAACGGCCAATGCAGAGTCATGCCCTGTGGAGTCGTTGGCACGGAGCGTGGCTGCCAGGCTGCGGGGCAGACTGACGTTTATCTTGTTGTCGTCAACTATCTTGTACTTCAGCTTCAGGCTCTTACCGTCTTTAGTTTTGGCGGTGATGTTCAGACGCTTCGACTTCTTACCATGCTGCACGGTCTGTGTGCTGTCGGGCAACAGTGTCAACTCGCGCTGGTAGGTGTTCTTGTTTTTGGGCAGTGCCTTCTCTTCGGCAGCGGCATCAGCGGCCTTGCCTGAAGCATTGGTGGCTTTGGCCGGCTTGGCGGGTGTCGTAGTTTTGGTCGGTGTGGTCGGCTTACGTGTGGGCTGCTTCTTGAATCGCTCATTCACTTTCTTCAGGAATGGGGAGTGGTTGTAGAGTGTCTCCATATTGAGCGATGCGTTCAAGTTCAGGTTACGGTTGTTCTGGATGGTGTTTCCAAGACTGGTACCGTCGTCCAGCTCTGTGCCGCGCACCCAGCTGTAGGTGGCGTTGTAGGATACGTCACTGTTCAGCCAGTCGAAAATGGGGAGCTTGTTCAGCGGCAATTGGTAGCTGGCCTGGAACGACTGCTGGTAGTCCAGAGGCGTACCCATGTTCCTGATGCTGGTCCATACTGAGTCCTTCCACGCCGTATAGCGGTCGGGATAGAGGTCTTTGTTCACCGGCGTGTATGGCTCTTCTATCTCGGCGTGTGTGGCCGACTGGAAGTTCAGGTGCAAGTTCTTTGTCAAATCCCATCGCAGCTGGAAGTCACGATTCCACGTGAACTGCTCATCGAACTGTATAGGCAGGTTGGGATTTTCTGTGTTCTCCAAGTCGCGCTCTTGCAGTTCGTAGTAGTTGCGCTGCAGGTCTGTGCTAAAGGCAATGGTTTGCGGCAGGTAGTTCAGTCCAAAAGACTTGGGCAGCTGCATCCACTTCGATTTAGACTTCGATTTCTTCCATGGCTCCCACGACTTGTAGACCGGCGAATAGGTGTAGTTCAGTCCACCTCGCCATTGGTCTTCGTTTTCGTAAACGGTAGTCTCGCCCGTGGTGTTCCGATGTGCATGGCTGTATGACACCGAGAAGTTAGCCGGGTCAAAAGGCATGGGATGGCGTTTGTTCTTGATGCCGACACGGGCGTTGGAAATCGAGAAGTTACTCATCGTGTTCCTCTGCACGGCTATTGACTCTATGGAATCGCGCTCATGGGTAGTCATGGCTTCCAGTGCATCATCCAGCTCCATGTCGCTGTCGAGCGGATTGTACTTTGGCCGGTTTTCTTCCTTGCTGACCGAATAGTAGAACGGAATGGTAACCTTCGCTTTGTCGGGGAAGAACTTACCCAGCTCCAGACTGGTGGTGATGGAGTACGACTTCTGGGTCTCCTTCGAGCGTTGCAGCACGGTTTCTTCCAGTCCGCCGAAGCCGTCGGTCATGTAGCGCCCTGCGGCGTTCAGGCTGCCGAAGTCAGACAGCTGCACGTTCAGCGCGCCGTTGGCCGCCCAGCCGCCCTCATTATTATATTCCTTCAACCGAAGCTCGTTGACCCACACCTCGCCCGACTTCTGGGTGCCGCTTAGGTTGCGCACACCGATAATCATGGTCTTGACCTCGCCTAACGTGGGATTGCCCATCACGGTGACACGGTTGCCGGGCTTGTCTTCGTCGTAGACCGTGAAAGGCTGGCTGTAACTGGCCTGCCCTTCGGTCTTGGCCTTGTTGCGGGCTTTCTTCAGGCGGGTAAAGACACTCATGTCAATGTCGAGCATGTTCTCCGCCGGCCACACTTTGACACGGTCGGCCGTGGAACGCCACGAATAGTTGCCCTCTGGCGTCAGCACCAGCGGAATCTCATATTCGTAGTAGTTGCTTTTGTAGTCGCTGCCCAGGCGGATGAAGACCGCCAGCTGGTTGTCGCTGAGCTGGGTGGTATTGGGCAGCAGTATGTTGGCGTGGGCAAACATTTGCAACCGCTTGTATTGCCGCAGGTCCAAGTTCAGATTCTTGTAGACACCCTTCGACTCGCCTTGTGCAAGGTTTTTCACCGTCAGGCAGAGTGCCTGCTCGTTGTTCTCGACCAGTTGTGGCTGCGAGGGGTCGGTAGCACGGCTGATACCCGGCGGCAGAACGTAGCTGACAGGCTGGCGGTCGGTGTTCTCTTCAATGTTAACGGCGCTCACCTCCATGGTGCCGGTCTCGGCCTGCGCCCCTGTGCCCAGGCTCTGCTTATACTGGCGCCACTTGCCGTACACCAAATCAAGGCTGCCGAAGCGCAACACAATGGGTTGGCGGAAGCCGGTAAGGAACATGCGCATGAAGCGGATACTGGTGAAGTCGTTGATAGTTCCCACCTTCTCGCGGTACTCGGCCAGTGGCACGCGGAACTGATACCAGCGGACAGTAGTTGAGTCGCCATTACGCAGCTTGGGGCTGTAGTCGCGATGGTCCACAATGTAGCAGTCGTCAGCCTTCTGCCCGCGATTGTAGGCTTGCAGCTCTTCATCGCTGATGCGGATGCGGTACTGAAAGTAGCGCTCGTATTCGTTCAGGGTGTAGTCTTGGTTTATGTCCTCTACGTCTGGCCCGGTCTTGTAGCTCGTGTCGTATGACTCGGTGCGCTGATCGGTGTCTGGCGAATTGCCTTGCGGGTTGTTGATGCGCTTGTAGCGGTCCAGGATTGATGTCTGCGCCTGGTCAAAGTCAGAGCCGCGATAGTAATGATAGTTGTCGCCGGCAGGGTCGTTGCGCCACGCCGTCAGCAGGCTGTCGTTCTGTACCACGGCCGACACGCGGTTGAGCCAGTCGGCGTAGGCGCCGGTAACGCGCTCTTCCTCGTCGTTAAGACCATTCAAGCCTACGTCTTGCAAGACCCGACTGCCCGGTGTGGTCGCAAAGGCATAGGTCTGCGTGGCCTGGTCTGGAATCTTACCCCACTGTGTCCACGTGTAAGCCTCTGAGCCGTCTACGGGCATACCGCTCTCGTAGAACTTCTTACCGTCGCGCAACACGTCTTCGCTGACTTCGCCCAAATTGATGTAGAGGTCACCCGCATAGTCGGCGGCCTTGCCGGCACGGCGCTGGTAGATGAAAGGGTCCATCAGCCAGAACTCCACATACTCGATGTTGGCCTGTTCAAAATCGGTGGTTTCCAGCTTGCGCATCATGCCGCCCCACTTGGCTTCGGGGCGTGCCAGTGTACCGTTGGGATTGAACTCAGTAGTCAGGTTGTACGGGCCGCGCTCCTGTGGGTAGTAAGCCAGGTTAAGCACTGGCAGCGTTGACGTGGCACCATTGTAGGTCGCCTGGTCGCGATTGGGGTAGAGTTCCCTGACGTAGACCTCGCGCACCCGGTGGTCTGACAGCTGGTCCAGGTCGCTCTTGATGTGGCTGGGTGTCAGACTACTGCTGCGGCGAGTGAAGATAGGGTCGACACTATACCAGGCGAGCAGCGCGCGGTTGTAGCCGCTGGTGACACCAGTCTTGTCGGCCGACTCGGCGAACATTGAAGGTACGCTGCTAAGCACCCACGACTTCGGCTCGATGACACTGAGCAGATTCTTGGTGTCCTCGAAATCGTCAAGATAGGATGCGTTGTCCTGTATGCCATGTGCGTTGCCGGCTATAAGCTGTGCAAACTCGCCCGTCAGCTGAATTTGTGAAGGCTGAGTGACATGCAGAAACGGAATTCTGTTGAGCAGGTTGGTCAGCGCCTGACTTTCCTTCTTCCAGTTCAGGCTCAACCCCCAGATGGTGTTCTTCAGCGGCTCCTCGCCCATGGACACTTTCGAGGTTAGCGCCTGTTCCGACAAGTGCATCAGCGTACCGCCCAATATGAGGTTTTTCGAGAAGTCGTACTCCCAGTTGACACCCATCATGGTCTTGCGCTGCATGCCGTAGTCGGCATTCGACTCTAACGAGACATTCACATTGGTGCCGGCATCAATAATGCTCTGATTCAGAATGGTTACTTCGCCTGCAGAATAGTCGACCGTGTAGTCTGCCCCCTCTTGCAGTGTCACGCCACCCGCCGTGACCACGACCGACCCTTGCGGTATGTAGTAGGCATCCAACGATATGACGTTGGCTGATGTGCCCTTGAACTGGCCGGACAGCAGAAACTTGTCCTTCTCGGCTGTCTGCTTGGCTATGGTCTTTGTCGAGTCATATAGCTCATCGAAGCAGTACTTGTCGGCTACGCTACCCATGCCCTGTGCCTCGAGATAGCGGCGCAGATAGTCGCCAAAGGGCTCTGCGGCAGGCAGGAAGATGCGCCCGTTGCTGACGGTGTAGCCTGGCACGAAGTCGAACTGGCCGTTGGCGTGGGCCTTCATGTTCTTGTCCAGACGGTCGAGGTTCATGACCTTCAGCAGTGTCTTGTCCTTCAGCTTCTCCTCTGGCAGATAAGTCAGATAGACACCAGCGGTGTCGCTCTGGTACTTGATGTCCATCTTGAATTTCTCCTGTTCGACGTTGCTGGCAAGATAGTAGACGTTTTTCATCATCAAATCCCAGTTTCCCTGTGAAGGGTTGTTGCTGGTGTTCTTCAGTGCCTTGACAAAGAGCGACTGCGTGGCCGAAGTGATGTCGGTGGCAAACTCGCCCACCTGATAGGTCTGCCCGCCATAGGTGTATTCGTAGGCTACGGCCAGCACCTGGTCAGTCTGCAAGCCGGCTTTCAGCGAGATGTATCCCAAGGCGGTGTTTACCGTGTATTCCGTTGACGACAGCAGGCGCGCCGAGGCCAGCTTCTCATAGTCGATGCCGCCGGTCAGTCCGCTGATTTGCTCCAGCGCCGTTGTGATGTTGCCCACGTTGCGCTGGGCTGAGTCTATGCGTGCTACCAGCGTGGCATACTCGTTGTTGGCGGCGTTTGACGGAACACCCTGCCCCGTTGTCTGCCAGAGATTGTTCGACAGACGGGCGTTTTCGCCCAAATCGGTGAATGCCACGATGTTGCGGGTGTTGGCCGTGGTGCCGGTCTTGTTGGTAATCCACACTTCCACGCGATTAATCTTCAGTCCTGTGGTCAGGTTGGGCAGCGTCGACATGGCCTTGTCGTAAATGTCGCGGAAGTGGTGAGCAAGGAAGAAGTGACGATTCTCTTCGTAGTCGGCAGCATCAATCTCGTAGGCTGTCGTCTGCGTACCTCCCCTCGACGACACGCTTTTCGTGGTTGACTTCTTCTGCGAAAGCACGGTTTGCAGCTTCAGCTTACCGAACTGCATGTCGGTGCGAATGCCAAAGAGGCTGCTGGCACCCTTGACCAGCGAGTTGTTCGAGGGGAAGGAGATGTTGCCCGCCTCAACCAGCTTGATGATTTCATCTTCCTTGCCGTCATACTTGAGCTTCAGATTCTGTGCATCGAAGTCCATAGTGGTCTCGGTGTTGTAGTTAAAATTGAAGCTCATCTTGTCGCCCACCTTGGCGTTGGCGCTGACGTTCACCTTCTCGTCAAAGTCGAAGGCCGTGGTCTTTCGGTTGCGTATGGGCAGCGATGGGTTGTCTATGTTCTTCATCGTCATGCCCATCTTCAGCTCGGCCGTACCCTGCACTTTTACCCGCACACCGCCAGGGCCGAAAATCTTCTCGGCAGGCCCTAAGTCGAAGTGCATGTCTGAGAATGAGAACTTCTCGTTGCCCTGCGACTTGACGGCCTCGGCGTTCTTGTCGCGGAAGAAGCGCTCGCGCTGCTTACGCTCGCTCCAGCGCATATACTCATCAGGGGTCATCAGCACCGGGGCGTTCAGGTAGGTGTCGCTAATCTTCGAGCCGAGGTAGTAGATGCCTGTCGAGTCATCGTAGACGGGCATCTGCTTGATGTTGTCGGGCATCCTCAGGTCCAGCGCCGTAGAGTCCAAGTCGGTGACTAATACGGGAGCCGTCTTCTGGATTTTCCAGCGGGGGTGCAGCAGCGAGTCGGGGATGTCTTCATCGGTAACCATGCCCTTGGGCTGAGCCTTGACGGCCTGGGGCTTGTTGCGGGTATTGTCGTCTTGGGGGGCAACTGCAAAAACAGCTACTCCCAACAAAACAATCATTATAACCAGCAGACTACGCCTCATTCCTTCCGGGTTTCAGTCTCCAACTCTCGGTCACTTTATCTGCTTCAGCGCCAGCTTCACCACCTGCTCTACGGGCAGGTCAGGCTGCTGCTGTAGTATTTGCACCACAATCTTCTGCGTGGGAGCAGGCGAGAAACCGAGCATGGTCAGCGCCGAGACGGCTTCGTCTTTCACCTGATTGTTCACGGGTGCCGCCATCTGGCCGCCGGCGGGTATCTCCTCAGCAATGCCTAACGCCACAATCTTGTCGCGCAGGTCTACGATGAGGCGCTGCGCCGTCATCTTGCCAATGCCCTTGATGCTCTGTATCAGCTTGGCATTGCCGGTAGAGATAGCCGCGCATAGCTCGCTGACACTCATCGACGAGAGCATCATGCGAGCGGTGTTCGTGCCCACACCACTGACCGTGATGAGCAGCTCGAACATCTCGCGCTCTTTCTTGTTCACAAAACCGTAAAGCATGTAGGCATCCTCGCGGATGGCCTCATAGACCCACAGCTTGACATCCTTCTTACCCTGAATGGCGGTGTAGGTGTTCAGCGAAATGTTCAGTCCGTAACCCACGCCTGCGGCCTCAACCGTTGCCAAAGCGGGCGTCAGCTCGGTAAGCTCGCCCCTGATGTACTCTATCATACGTCTTTAACTCTTTTATAAAAATTGTGCATCAATGCTGCCCCTTTTTAAGAGGGCATAAAGTATATATACCTCTTATTTAACGCACAACTCTGGCAGTTTATTGTATCTGTGCCGATGAATCGCAATGTAAATTGTACACAAACCTACCGATGACACCCATTTGGTGGTTACAGTCTGAAACTTTTTGGCCTGTCTGACCGTCAAATTGACATTTTTGCCAGAAAGATAGATTTTTTATTGTCATGATGCGATGTATTTCAAGGTTTTTGTGTAATTTTGCAAACCCAAAAACAAGAAATATTACAAACAACAAAAAGATATCAAAGATGAAAAAAATCAGAGCCGCCGTAGTTGGTTACGGCAACATTGGACAGTATTCACTCCAGGCACTGGAGGCCGCCCCCGACTTCGAGGTGGCAGGCATCGTGCGCCGTCAGGGTGCTGAGAACAAGCCGCAGGAACTGGCACAGTATGACGTGGTGAAAGACATCCGCGACCTGAAAGACGTGGATGTGGCCATCCTGGCAACACCCACCCGCTCGTGCGAAGAGTATGCCCGGCAGATTCTGCCGTTAGGCATCAATACCGTCGACTCATTCGACATTCACACCTCGATTCTCGACTACCGCGCAGCCCTTGCGCCCATCAACAAAGAGACCAAGACCGTTAGTGTCATTGCCGCTGGCTGGGACCCGGGCTCCGACTCCGTTGTGCGCGCGCTGATGCAGAGCCTGGCACCGAAAGGTCTGAGCTATACCAACTTCGGCCCCGGCATGTCGATGGGGCACTCCGTTTGTGTGCGCTCGAAGGCCGGTGTGAAGAACGCCCTCTCCATGACCATTCCCCTGGGCGAAGGCATTCACCGCCGCATGGTCTATGTAGAGCTGGAAGACGGCGCGAAGCTCGATGAGGTGACGGCTGCCATCAAGGCCGACCCCTACTTCGCCAGCGACGAGACCCACGTGTTCCAAGTGGAGAGTGTCGACGATGTGCGCGACATGGGTCATGGTGTCAATCTCGTGCGCAAGGGTGTCAGCGGCACAACCCAGAATCAGCGCTTAGAGTTCAATATGAGCATCAACAACCCCGCCCTGACGGGTCAGGTACTGGTCAACGTTGCTCGTGCCTCCATGCGTCTGCAGCCGGGATGCTACACCATGATAGAGATTCCTGTCATCGACATGCTGCCGGGCGACCGCGAAGACCTCATCAAGCATCTGGTGTAACCTTATCAACCTTTTATTTGTTTTTGGTGCTATTCTGCCACGGCAGAATAGCACCAAACGTTATAACTATAATTAATCTCTTTACAAACCACACCTCACGAGTGCCCTCCGCAACCAGCGGTTGCCATTCCTACGACCATCAGCAAGCCGCCATATACAAGTCTTTTCATCTTTATTTTATTTCTGCGTTTCAGTTGTTTGCATACGTTTCTTAAACGTATCGTAAGTTGGGGTTACAGCCA
>JAFLSH010000109.1 GCA_022511055.1 Prevotella sp.
AGAATTACCTTTGCAAGTGTTAAAAGAAAATTATATGTAACAATGAGACATTTCAAAACGATTTTTGCCCTTATGCTCGCTGCCTGCACTGCCACCGCAACGGCACAGAAGGAGCGCTTCGTGGGCGGCGACATCTCCATGCTACCCAAATATGAAGAGGCGAAGGTTGCCTACAAGACACAGACGGGAGAGACTGTCAGCAATGTGCTGACTTTCTTCAAAGACGAAGGACTTAACGCCATGCGGGTGCGCCTGTTTGTCGACCCGGGGCGCAGTAACGACAAGGCCGTGTGCCAAGACCTGGAGTATGTGAAGCGGCTGGGCAAACGCATTAAGGATGCGGGCCTGAAGCTGATGCTTGACTTCCATTACAGCGACACGTGGGCCGACCCCGCCAAGCAATGGACACCCGATGCGTGGAAAACGATGACAGACACCCAGCTCTACGACCAGATATACACCTACACGAAGGAATGTCTGGAAGAGATGGTGGAGGCAGGTGCCACACCCGACTTCATACAGACGGGCAACGAGATATCGTATGGCATGCTGTGGGGAACGGAAGGCAGCAGCGGCCTGAAGAAGTGCAACACCAGCAGCAATAGTAACTGGGAACGGTTTACCACGCTGCTGAAGCGCGCCGGCAGTGCTTGCAGGGAGGTGTGCCCGCAGGCGAAAATTGTCATTCACACCGAGCGCACCGCCCAGTCAAGTGTGCTTACCGGCATCTACGACAGGCTGAAGCAGGCCGACTTGGACTATGACATTATCGGACTGAGCTACTACCCCGCCTACCACGGCAACCTGGCCACACTCGATGCGGCACTCAAGGCGCTGGAAACGAAAGCCTACGGCAAGGATATCATGATTGTCGAGACGGGCTACAGCTATGCCTGGGCCATCGGCGGCACAACGTATGACTACACAAAGACCTACCCTTACAGCGAAGAGGGGCAGCGACAATTCACCGAGGACCTCATCTCCCTGCTCAAGCAACACGAGCAGGTAACGGGGCTCTTCTGGTGGTGGATGGAGGATAACGGCAACGCAAAAGTGACCAACAACTGGTGGAATGCTGCCCTCTACAACCACAACACGGGCCAGCCATACGCCGCCTTCTACGAACTGAAAAACTTTGCCCCTACTAACACCGGCATCAAGACACCAACCACCAAGGCTGCCGCCAACACAGCCTGGTACACAACCGATGGCCGTAGGCTGAACAGACAGCCTACGGCCAAAGGCATCTATATCCACAACAAACGTAAAGTGGCCATCAACTAACGGCCTCAGAAGTCGAGGTCATGGCCGCGGTAGAACTTAATGAGGGCTTGCTGATAGAGATATTCGTAGCGAGCCTGAGCCAAGTCTGACTCTGACTTCAGGTAATTGTTCTTCGACTCGTTAAACTCAGTGATGTTCGCCTTGCCGTTCTCGTACTTGGCCTGCATCAGCGTGAAGGCATCAGCCGAACTCTGCACGGCCTGCGCCGAACTGGCATACTTAGCCTGTGCCGCCACCGTGTTGTAATAGACCTGCTGTATCTCCTTGTAGAGCGACTTTTTCGTGTTGTCAAGCTGCAAGAGCTGATTCTCCCGGTCAATCTGCGCCGAGCGGATGCTGTTGCGGGTCTGGAAGCGGTTGAATATAGGCACGTTCAGATTGATGCCCACGTACTGGCTGAAGTTGTTTTTCAGCTGCTTGCCGAAGTTATCGGCCGTGAAGCCCGATGTCTGGTAGTAGTTTGAGCCCAGACCGCCGCTCAGGCTCAACGTGGGGTAGTTGCCCGCCTTGGCTATGTCAATGCTACGCTCAGAGGCTTTCACGCGCAGCTGCTCAGAGAGGATTTCCGGCCTCAGCCCAAAAGCCTCAGCATAGATGACATCAGGTGCGGGAATGGCTTCCCGAGCATCCGCCGCAAGCGACACCCCCATGGATGCGCCCGCCGCCTCGGCAGAGGGAGCTACGATGTTGAAGCCCTCAGGCGACTCCAGCTCCAGCAGCTGAGTCAGCGAGAGCAGTGCCAGCTGCAAGTTGTTGTCGGCCTGCGTGGCGGTGAGCCTGCTGTTGGCCAGCGTGGCCTTCTGCTGCGACAGCTCCACCTCACTGGCTTTCCCGGTGGCGAGAAGCGCCTGCAGGCGCGCCACCTGCATCGAGTCGATGCCAATCTGCCGCTGTGCCACCTCAGCCATCTCCATGTTGTAGAGTATCTGCACATAGGCTTGAGCCACCTGCATGCGAATGTCATTGCGCGCCTTCTCCAAATCCTGGGTGGCCGCTTCCAGATTCAGCTCGTTCAGCTTAATCTGGTTGGGAATCTGGAAGCCCGTGAACAGCGGCACACTGCTGCCCAGCGAGAAGGAAGTCGACGAGGTGTTGGTGTTCGTATAGGTGTTCTCGGCTGTCAGGCCGCGGCCGAATGAGAAGTTCTGCCCCGCCGAGCCGTTCAGGTCAGGCAGGCGGGAGTTCCTGGCGGTTGACAGTTGCAGTTCCTGCTGCCGCCGCTGGTTTTCGCGCTGCTTGATGGTGATGTTATGGCTGACCGCGTAGTCACAGCACTCGCGCAGTGTCCACCGATGCTGCGCCGCCACGGGCTCAGCGCCGAGCAGCCCCAGTGCAAGCAGCCCTTTCACGGCTGTGCCCCACTCTATCTTATGACACAATCTTTTCATCATACTCATTTGTTGCTGATTATTGCTTGTTGGTATCGCTCTCGGCTATGATTTGCGGCCCGCGCACCTTGTCTGTGGCCGACAAACCGCTCTTTATCTCGATGTTCACGCCGTCTGACAGCCCTGTCTGCACCTGCTTGCGCTCATACTGCTTCTTGCCCGACACTTCGCTGATGAGATAGACAAACGTGGTATCGCCGCTGAACACGATGGCACTCTCAGGCACGGCCAGAACGCCGCTAACCTCAGCCAGCACAATCTCGGCATTGGCAGAATAGCCCGAGCGCAGTGTGCCTGAGTGTGCCGGCTGCGCGGCATCGCCCGCACTTTTGTCTTTCAGCGAGGCCAGCTGCACGGCCGCCTTGATTTCAAACTGCTTGGCGCCGTTGCTCTCGGTGGCCTTCGGCGATATATACTCCAAGGCGGCATCAAATGTCAGGTCTTGCAGTGCCCCGATGGTGATTTTCATCGGCATGCCATCGACCAGCTGCCCCACTTCTGTTTCATCAATGTTACCGCAGAAAATCAGGTCATTCATGTTGGCAACCGTAGCAATGGTAGTACCATCATTGAACGTGTTGGAGTTGATGACCGAGTTACCCACCTTGACGGGAATATCGAGTATCACGCCAGAGATGGTGCTGCGGATGAGCGTTGACGAGGCCGACGCGTTTGACTTCGACACACCATCACGCACCACCTGCAGGGCATCTTCGGCGGCCGCCCTTTCCTCGCGGGCCTGCTTCAGCTGCTGCTGAGCCTTGTCGAACTCCTCATCTGAGACCAGCTTCTGCTCATAGAGGCGCTCCTCGCGCTGGAAGTCTGTCTGTGCCTGGCGCAAGTTAATATCGGCCAGGCGCAGCCTGCTCTCAGCACTGGACAGCTGCCCCATGTCGGGTATGACCTTGACCTTGGCTATGACCTCGCCCTGCTGGACATACTGGCCGGGCTCTTTCAGCAGCTCGGTGATGATGCCCGAGATTTGCGGCTTCACGTTCACTTCGTTACGGGGCTCAATCTTTCCTGTGATGATGGTTGTCTTCTGAATGCTCTCCTTCTTAGGCGAGAATTCATTGTAGACAATGGGCTTCGGCTGGCCCTTCTGCCAGAGGAACACAAACGTTCCGATAAAAATCAGCGCCACGATGGCTGCGACAATCAGTTTGCTGTACTTTTTCATATTTTGGTGTTTTTTTTGTTTTCTTGGGGTAGGTGTGGTAGGTGCTGTAGGTGTGGTAGGTCATTCATCGCGCATGGCATCGACGGGCTTTATGCTCATGGCGCGGGCGGCAGGCGCCAGACCTGCCAAGACACCCATCAGGCTGACCGCAAAGGCGGCGAATATGGCAGTCCAGAAGCCCACCTGGAAGTGGGCGGTGACAATGCCATCTTCCATGTTGCCCATCTCCAGCATCTGCAGCGCCGCCACCGCCAGCAGAATGCCGCTCATGCCCGCCACCAGGGTCAGCACGATGCTCTCCGAGATAATCTGCGACAGAATCATGCGTGGCGTTGCCCCTATGGCGCGGCGGATGCCTATCTCTGTCGTGCGCTCCCGCACCGTTACCATCATGATGTTCGACACGCCGATGGCGCCGGCCAGCAGCGTGCCCAGCCCGACCAGCCATATCAGGAAGTTCACGCCCCTGAAAAGGTTGTCGAGCAGCTGGAACAGCACTTCGGTGTTGAACACGGTCAGCCCCTGCTCATCCGTGGGGTCTACGTAGTGGGCGCGGGCCACCGTTTCGCGCACCCGGCTGGTGAGCGTTGACATGACCACGCCCTCACGGCCCGTGACGGCTATCATGTCGACCTGGTTGCCGCGGTTGTATGCCTGCTGCATCAGTGTCAGCGGCAGAATGACGGTCGTGCCGGCCTCTCCGCCGAAGTTGATGACCTCAGACATGTTGTAGTCTACGCCGACCACCTGGTAGTAGATGGAGTCAATGCGGATGCTCTTGCCGCAGGGGTCACCGCCGCCGGGGAAGAGTTCCTTGTAGGTCTTCTTGCCGATGACGCAGACCTTCCGGCGGTCTTTCATGTCGGCTTCGTTGATGTAGCGGCCGTAGTATATCTGCGGCGAGTTGATGTACTGGTAGTCAGGCGTAGCGCCGTTGACACCGATGGTGGCCTTCTTGTCGCCATAGTAGGCCGTTCCGCCGTTTGAGAACAGCAGCGGGGTGACCACCTCAAGCTCCGGGATGCGGTTTTTCAGCCGCTGCACATCCTTGAAGTCCATCTGCCAGTAGCGGCCCTTGCGGAATCCCTTGTAAGCCTTGCCCGTAGGCTGCGACCACACCATGGCGGCGTTGGTGGCAAAGCCCGCAAAGTTCTGATTCAGCATTTCCTTCAGCCCTTTGCCGCCGCCGATGAGCGCCACCAGCATGAACACGCCCCAGAACACGCCGAAGCCTGTCAGCAGCGAGCGCGACTTGTTGCGGGTCAGCGTGTCGAGTATCTCGCGATAGGAGTCTAAGTCTATTCTCATAACCTTAATCTGCTCTTAGTGCCTCAATGGGGCGGATTCTACTGGCTTTCAGCGCGGGAATCAGGCCCGCTATAGTGCCTGCGACGACCATGACGAAGGTGGCTTCGAAACAGACATCAAGCCCGACGGTGGGGTCGAGGAACATGGTGGCCTTGAACAAGCCCGTGTCTATCGTGTCATGCCCCAGCGTGGCATCCATGTACTCGTTGGCGGCTATGCCCATCAGCATGCCTATGTAGCCGAAGAACGTGGTGATGATGACACTCTCGGTGATAATCAGCCGCAGCACGCTCCACGGCTTGGCGCCGATGGCCTTGCGGATGCCGAACTCGTGGGTGCGCTCCTTGACCGTTATCAGCATGATGTTCGACACGCCGACGATGCCGCTGAGCAGGGTGAACAGCCCCACCACCCAGAGGGCGGTGCGTATGATGCCTATGCCGGTCTGCATCTGCAAGTTCTGCGTGAAGCGATTCCAAATCCAGATGGCGCTCTCATCATCCGGGTGGGCACGGTGGGCGGCGTTCATGTGCCGCCGGTAGTCTTTCTCGAAGTCTTCATTGGCCTGCACGGTGGGCAGCCCGTGGAACGTGAACTCGATGCGCCCGGCATCATCACTCCCCGCGCCGTAGATGCGCTTGACGGCCGAGTAAGACGAGAACACATCGGCGCGCCCGTTCTCCTGTTCCTTGTAGACACCGACGACCTTGAAGGCAAAGGCGCCCACGTTGACGTAGCGGCCTATCAGCTGCTCCAGCGGCGAGTCATCGGCGCCGTTCTGCGCCGTGCCCAGCAGCTCGCGGGCGTGCCTGTTGCTCACGACCAGCACCTTGCGCCTCTCCTTCACATCAAGCTCGTTGATGAAGCGGCCGTAGAGCATCTCGACCTTGTCTATCTGGTTGTGGTTGGGATAGACACCGGCTATCGAGGCAGTCAGGTACTGCTGCCCCAGGCTGACGGTGGCGCTGGTGCGATACTGCGCGCCCACCTCGTCGATGTTCCTCTTGAAGTCCCTTTCGGTCAGGGCTATATCGCGGGTCTGCAGCCTGATGCGCCGCCCCTCTTCCAGCCCCTGATAGGCTTTCGAGGTCTCGCCGCCGAAGATGACCATCGACGAGCTGAGGAAGCGCGCCGACTGGTTGAGCTGGGCGTTGATGAGCCCGTTGCCCGCGCCCAGCAGCACTATCAGCATGAAGATGCCCCACGCCACGGCGAAGCCTGTCAGCGCGATGCGCAGCTTGTTGCGGCGTGTGGTCTGCCAGATTTCATTCAATAACTCCATCTTTGATGCGAATGATGCGGTTAGTCTGCTGTGCCACGCCCGGGTCGTGGGTGACAATAATCTGCGTGATGCCCTCTTCCTGATTCAGCCCCTTGAGCAGCTGCATGACCTCGACCGATGTCTTCGAGTCGAGCGCGCCCGTGGGCTCATCGGCCAGGATAATCTGCGGCCGCGTTATCAGCGCGCGGGCTATGGCCACGCGCTGCTTCTGGCCGCCGGAGAGTTCGTTGGGGTAATGCTCGGCCCAGGCCAGCAGCCCCAGCCGCTCCAGGTATTCCATGGCCAGCTGGTGGCGCTTCTTGCGCGACACGCCCTGGTAGAAGAGCGGCAGCTCCACGTTCTCGACGGCGGTCTTGAACGAGATGAGGTTGAACGACTGGAAGATGAAGCCTATCATGCGGTTGCGGTACTCGGCGGCGCGGGTCTCCGACAAGTTCCAGATGGGAACGCCCGCCAGCTCGTAGGTGCCCGAATCGTAGTTGTCGAGTATGCCCAGGATGTTCAGCAGCGTGGACTTGCCCGAGCCCGATGCGCCCATGATGCTGACGAACTCGCCCTTGGCTATGTCGAGCGAGATGCCCTTCAGCACGTGCAGCGGCTGCGCCCCCTGATAGGTCTTGTTGACGTCTCTTAGATGAATCATTTTCCGTTGTTTTTGTCCGTTTGACGTGCAAAAGTAATACAAAGTTGCGCTGCCGCCATCATTTTTCGCAATTATCTAAGTGTATTTAAGTTTTTGTAGGCTTCTGTAACACTTTCTATGCTGATGCCCAGCAGCTGCATCTGGCGGAACAGCTCGGGCAGCCGCTCTTCCATGAACGCCTGGCGGCGCACCTTCATGATTTGCTCCTTCGCGCCGCCGGCGACGAAGTAGCCCAGCCCGCGGCGGTTGTAGATGATGCTCTCCTGTGCCAGCTGCTCGTACGTCTTGACGGCCGTGTTGGTGTTCACGCCGAGCATGACGGCATATTCGCGCACCGAGGGTATGCGGTCATCGGCCTTGTACGTGCCGGTGAGTATCTCATCGCAGAGGCGGTCGGCCATTTGCAGATAGATTGGCCTGTCTGAATTGAATGTCATAGGGGTTGTCTGTTTTGTTAATGATACTTTGGCCGCCGCCGGCGGCAGGACTGCACCGGCCGCGGCGGCGACAGGCGGGTCAGCTCAGGTTGACGAAGCGGCGGGTGACCACCTGCCAGCGGCAGTAGAGCCGGTAGGCCAGCCAGACAAGCAGGCAGGCGCAGGCCAGCCACAGGGCCGACAAGAGCAGGTTGACAGTGGTGAATGTTAACATCGACTCCCTCGCACTGGACTCGGTGTGGGTGAGCGCATAGAGGAGCATAAAAGCGACCAGCACGGTAGACACCACCTGAAACTTCCTGAACACCACGCCGCCCAGCATGAAGAGGGCATAGGCGGCCGCAACCAGACAGTAGAGTTGCAGCACGTATGTCCATGTGCCAGACGGAGAGTCGGGATAGACGCGGGGAATGATGCGGGCCAGGAAATAGGGGGTAGCCGACATGACCGGCCTGCCCGACAGCCAGAGCCACGCCGCGTGCAGCGCATCGGCCGCGAAGAACATCAGGATGCCCGCCGCCACCGAGGAGACCAGCACATAGACCCACCGCGAGAGAAACCGCTCAAGGTTGGTGGCCGGCAGCATCAGCCAGACCGTGCGCCGCTGTTTCTTCTGCTCGTGCTGGAAAGCCCTGGCCGCCGAGGCCAGGAAGGCCAGAGCCATGGCAATAGCGCCAACCACGCTAACACTCTCGCACACGCCCTTGATGTAGAGTTCTTCACGGCTGTTGATGGGGCAGCCCATGCCCACGTTGTAGACAAACCAGAAGAAGAAGAGGTAGACGAGCAACATGGAGGACATGCTCCACAAGAGCGGTTTCAGACCCGCCGCAAATTCGAGCTTCAGCACCTGGCCGAAGCGATTGGTATCAAAGTTTTTCATTTTATAAGTCCTTTCGTTACAGCGTTAAACAATAGTTCAAGGTTCATCTGGGTCTCGGCCATGCCTTCCAGGCGCGGCGCGATGACGGCGCTGCCTTGCGGCGAGGGCTCGGCGTAGACGGCTGGCGCGGCGCTGTCGACCGAGCGGTACTCGAAGACATACTCATCGGTGATTTGCTGCACCGGCGCATCGAGCAGCAGCGCGTGCTGGTCGAGGATGAGGATGTGGTCGAGCAGCGGCTCTACGTCATGCACCTGATGGGTAGAGATGATGACGGTGCGCTCTTCGCTCATGTTCTGCGTAACGACCTTGCGGAACTGCGACTTCGAGGGAATGTCGAGCCCGTTGGTCGGCTCATCCATGAGCAGCAGCTGCGTGTTCGTGGCCAGGGCGAAGCTGAGGAAAGCCTTCTTCGTCTGCCCCATCGACAGAGAGCCCAGACGGATGTCGGTCGAGAGGTCGAACTCGTTCAGGCAGGCGTTGAGGATGTCGCGGCTAAAGCGCGGATAGAACGGCGCGTTCAGGCGGACATACTGCTCGAGCGACATGGCGGGCAGCTCGAACTCCTCGGGCACGAGGAACATCTCTTGCAGCATGCCCACTTCGCGCCGCCAACTGTCCGTGCCGTCTACGCGCACCGTGCCCGACTTGGGGCGCAGCAGGCCGCTGATGAGGTAGAGCAGGGTCGACTTGCCCGTACCGTTCTTGCCCAGCAGCCCGTAGATGTTGTTTCCGCCGAGCATCAGGCTGAAGTCATCGAACACGAGGTGCTTCTGACCCGGATAGCTGAATCTAATGTTTCTTACTTCAATCATAACTACTTTTTTTATGTGATATTGACTTGTGTTTTAGTGTACCAGTATAATAGTACACTGCAAAAGTAATACAATTCTGCATAACAGCCTCACAATTTCGCGAAAAACTGCATTTATTTAACGAGAATTAACGGAAGGGGGCATTTTTTAGGAGTTAAGGGAGTTAGAGAAGTTAAAGGAGTTAAGCCAAATGTTCTGTCCGCCTTTTCCAGACTTCATGGGCTCTGCCTTCCAGTCCATCCCAATCCATCCTAATCCCTCCCAAGCCATCCCAATCCATCCCACCCCCCTACTAAACCTACCATACCTACTAAACCTACCTCAAAAACGCCATGATTTTCGACAAAAAAGCGGCACTTTAGGAAAATTACTCCGTGAGTTTCGGAAAATACTCCGTGAGTTTTGCCCGAAACTCACGGAGTAATTTCCAAAACTCCCATACTA